>CAMLOZ010000097.1 GCA_946481625.1 uncultured Haloferula sp.
TGCTCGGCGCGGCGCTCGGCGCGGCCGGGTGGATGCAGGCCCTGCATTGGAAGTCGGCTGCACCTGCGGCTTCCGACGATGACTCTGCCGCACGCATCACCGCCCTCGAAAGCGAGGTTGAGCTCCTCCGCCGCGAGAACGAAAGCCTGCGCTCGCTCGCCCAGGGCGGCGGCGATTTCCGGGTCGAGCCCGAGCTGATCACCTTCGTCGAGCAAGCGCTGGGATTGAGCTTCCGCAGTAGCCCGCAGGTCCATCAGATCGCCGTGGAGGAACTCCGCGGCCGGGTCCAGGCATCCATCGAAGCCCGCTATGGTCCTCATGGCCTTGATTCCCGCGAGCAGGCATGGAAACTCATGGGCTTGCTCGGCACCGAGGACCGCTTCGGCCCGCAGCTTGCGCTCACCAAGTCGGAAGGAGCCCGCTCGTGGTTCGATGACGAAAGCGGCGAGGCCTGGGTGACGAGCCGCTTCGACCCGCAATCGATCCCCGACCAAGCCTCTCTCGTTCGGGCTCTCGTTCGCATCCTCATCCACCAGAACAACCCTCCCGCCGATGGTTGGCCCGGCGATGAAATCGCCACCTCGCGCGAGGCACTTTACCACGGCACCGCCATCGCCATCGAGAACCGGTTTCTCGCCCGCCAAGCCCTCGCGACCGGCTTCACCGGTGCCCAGGAAGATCAAGCTGTGCGGGGCTTGCTGGAAACCATGCCGGCTTACATCCGCGGCCTCGCGACCTTTCCTTCCGTGCTGGGCATTCGCCTAGCCACACGCCTGATGGATCAGGAGGAGATTTTGTCCGGCCTGGACAAGCCGCCGCAATTCACCGCCGCCTACTTCCCCGCAGGGGAGGAAATCGAGAAGCCGAATCCTCCGCTTCTCCCCCCGACTCCCGGAAACCCGCTCCTCGAGGAATCCACCGGCATGCTCGGCCTGAACCTCTGGCTCGAACCCCTGGGTGAAGAATCCGCACCGCTTGCCGATGCCTGGCGCGGCGACCGCTACCGGCTCTTTGCCACCGGCGATGCCGAAGTGCATCTGGTTTGGGACCTCCGCCTCGATTCGGAAAAGTCCGCGGAGGCATTCTCCATCGCCGCCCGCTCGATGGTCTCCGCCATGGCCGGCACGGATACAGATCCCGGGGTGGGGGACATCATCGCCACTCCGGAGGATCGCTTCATCGCCGTCTCCCGCCCGGCACCAGACACCGTCCGTTTCGTCAATGCCGCCTCGCAGGCCGCGGCGAAGTCCCTGGTCCCCTGATCCCCGGGGCTCCCTGTGTGGCTGCGGCTTCCAGCCGCAGGGGTTGGACAAACCGGCGATTTACGTGAAGATCTAACCCCTGCGTGGCTGCGGCTTCCAGCCGCAGGGGTTGGACAAACCGGCGATTTGCCTGAAGATCTAACCGATCCCGCCGTCGAAAGGACGTGAACTTCACCGGGGAAAGAACCCGTCGGCACCCGCGCGAGGAAACCACCATGAACTTCGACCCTCCGCCGCTGCCGCCGGGATATGGCGAGGACCGTCCGTTCACCCCGCCGCCCGAACCGCCCGAGCCCGCCCCACCGGAGCGGAAACCAAGCAAGAGCCGCTTTGCCCCACGCGTGGTCTGGCTCTTCCTCGCCGCCGCCTGTCTAGGCCTCTATCTCGGGCCACTTAGCGTGGAGATCACCTTCACCGATGACCGCGGCCGGATTCCACCCGAGTTCGTGGCGACCGTCAGCCGGGGCGATACCGAAAAGAAAGTCCTCGTGAACGGCGGACGCCTCCGCCTCCTCCGCTGGCGCTGGACCACCCTCGAAGTCACCGACCTCTCCTACATCGGCACCTCCCACGAGATCCGGGGCAAGCGCATGGCGATCTCCATCGAGCGCAATACCTCGCGCAAGTTGAAGGACGCCGCCCGCGGTTCCAGTTCCATCCCCCAGCGCGGCGATCCCGATCCGCGGGAGGACCGTTGACCGCTTCAGGACGCGGTGGTCTGATCGCCTCCCGATGGACCTTCTCGCCCTTGCCGTCACCCTCTTCCTTGTCCTCGATCCCTTCGGGAATGCGGCGATCTTCCATGCCGTGCTGGCGAAGATCCCGGAAGAGCGCCGCCGCCGCATCCTCGTCCGGGAGCTGCTCTTCTCCCTCGTGATCCTGTTAGGCTTCCTCTTCGTCGGGAAATACCTCCTCGCCTTTCTCGGGGTGAGACCCGCCACCCTCAGCATCTCCGGCGGCATCCTGCTCTTCCTGATCGCGCTGGGCATGGTTTTTCCCACCCGCTCGATGCTCGGCGAGTCTGCCGATGAGGAACCCTTCATCGTCCCCTTGGCCGTGCCGCTGATCGCAGGCCCTTCCAGCATCGCGCTGATTCTTCTCACGGCATCGAAGTATCCCCTCCAGATCGCTCCCATCGCCATTGCCGTCACCGCCGCTTGGCTGGTTTCCGCGGTGATTCTCTATTTCTCTCCCGCCCTGCTGCGTCTGCTCGGAACCAAAGGAACCCGCGCCCTCGAGCGCCTCATGGGCCTGCTCCTCATCCTCGTCTCGGTTCAAATGTTCCTTGATGGCGTCTCCTCCTACAGCGCATCCTCCGCCCCGTGATCGCACGACGCGTCATTTTCGAGGGCCGCGTCCAAGGCGTGGGGTTCCGCTACACCACCAAGGACATCGCCAAGGGCTTCGAGGTCTGCGGCACCGTGAGGAACCTCGTCGACGGCACCGTCGAGCTCGAGGTCATGGGCGAACGCGACGAGGTCGAAGCCTTCCTCAAGGAGATCGCCGAGGAATCGCCCCTGGCCCACAACATTAAGGGCATGCACGTGAAGAACATCCCGCCCCTCGAAGGCGTGAAGGGCTTCACCATCGAGAGATGACGCTGCCCATGGATCCTCTCCATGGGTAGGTCTTCTCCAATCGAACCCGGGCAGGGACTTCGTTCCTTCCCCGGCTGATTCCGGCTTTCGCACGCCTGGGAATCAAAGAGAGGCCGCCTGCCGTCCCTGCCGTAACCTGCAGTCGGGTGCCAGTTCGGCGAGAATCCTGCGCGCATCCTCGGACCCGGCAAATTCCCCCATCGCCGAAACCGCGGCTGCGAAACTGGATTCGCTCGGCTGCGAGCAGAGCTTGCCGAGACGGCTGAAATCTCCCCACCAAATCATCCCCTCCTCGGCGAAAACCTCTTCCTGGCCGTTTACCACGATCACTTCCCGGAAGCCTTCGATACAAACTCCCGGATCCGGAAACCAATCGTTCTTCGGAAGATACAAACGCTCGAGGGAAAACTCGAAACAAAGCGCGAGCGAGTTGACGGCTTCAGTCACGCATGCTTGGAGATCCCGGTCGACCGCGGACTGGACCGCCACCGCGGTCACGCAGTCGGCCAAGGAGAGACCGGTGGCCAGCGCCGAATAAACCTCGAAATTCGGCCCCGCGAGGAACTTGTGGCCCCGCTTTTCCAAGCAACCCACCTTCAAGGGGCTCCAGCCCGGATCCTCGCTCCGGCGACCATGATCGGATATCGATAGCATATCTTACTTCACCATACCGGCCGTGACCGACGCCAGCCTCGGATCCTTGATTTGGGCCTGCCATGCCCTCGCGCCCTCTTTGTCTCCCATGCGCAAGGATACATCCACAAGTGAGCTGGCCATGGAATCCATCTGCGGCCCGCTCAGGTTGTCCGTGTTCGACTCGATCCAAGCACTGGCTGCGTCCAGATCCCGGGCCGCCCACAGCCCCACCGCGGAGCCGAAAAGCTGGGCGGACCCATGGCTCTTTCCCGATTTGAGATAGGCCAGCGCTTCCTCGGGGTGACTTGTGATCAAGGTGTTGACCGCACCGCTCACCGCCTCCAGGACCGGACGCGAGGAAGAAACCTCATCGATGGCCCGCGCGGTGAGCACTTCCAAACTCGACTCTGAATCGATCTCGGCCGCCATGCCGAGGTAGTTGAAAAAGGCCGTGTCCGCAGCTTCCCGCTCGCGGGATGATTTTGCACCCGCCGCCAAACCGTTGAAATACTTCAGATCATCCCTGACCACGCCCGCCTTCACTTCGCGGGTTCCTTCCATCAGGGTCACATGTCTCCCGATCCCGCTGCCGAAGGAGGCCGCTTGAGCCTGATCCAACGACAAGACCGACGGGGCATCCATCGCGCATCCCCTAAGTCCGAGTTCGCTGAGCGCGACGGAGATCCCGGACATCGCCTTGGACTTCTCGCTCTCGGTCGGGAGAGATCTCGCCGCCTCGAATGCGTTCTTGAGCGGAATCGACGGATTTCCGAAGAGGCTCGCGATAAGAAAGTTTCTTCGCGTCCCCACATTCAACTTCGTCGTGACCAGCTCGAAGCCGAGATCGAAACGGTTCGATTCGCACATCTCCCTGAGGAGCCATTCGAGCGCCGAATCTTTCTCGCTCTGGGAGAGATTGCTCTTCTCGATCTCATCCCATGCCGCGGAGTGATCTCCGGCAACCGCGCTCAAAGCCTCCAATGCCTTTTCGCGCACGGGGTTGCCTTGGACACCCCCGCCACCTCTCCTTTCGCTTCCAGGGGTGCGCGAATTCCTTTCCCGGGCATCGCCGCTGCCACCTTGCGCCGTCCCGTCCTTCGCGCTCCCTTCTTCCGGGGAGATGAGATAGTCCACCCCCTTGAATGCGAGCCCGCCCAAGAGAAACGCCAGAACGAGAGACTTGTCGGGAGCTTTCATGGGTCGGGCGCGGGGATGCTCTGCTGATCTTGCAGCACTGCGACTCTATTCGCAGACGAATGCCCAATCCAAACCTGAGACGGGAATATTGACGCTCGCTCCGCTGGGGCCGTGGACGGCCTCGATTTGCACAATCATCCCGTTGTGCAACTTGAGATGAAGCGAAGTGTTACCGGATGCGGAGACCCAGGAGCCATTGGCATGCGGCGGGTTGTAGATCCGCACGCACTGAAACGTGCAGGCGGCACCTTGATCTACATTCTTGAAGGGAATCTGGTCGATCGTCACCGTTGTTCCGCCCGGCATGTGCTGGATGACGGTAACTGATGCTCCCAGCGCCATTGGCAAGGGCGTGGGAATCGGTGCGGTTTGACCCGCTACCGTGCCGGCCACCTGCCACTGGAGTAAAACCTCGATGTCGCCCGCCATCGATGAACCGGTGCCGCTCCGAGGCGTCGGGGAGTTGGTGCAGCGGATCCGCTCGCACTCATCGATCTCTTGGCCGCCCCATGAAGAGCTGCTGTAAGGAGGGCCGACCCGGGCTTCCGCCCGGTTCGCCAAGCTGAACGCGACGAGGGTCGCAACCGTGGCACCGCCGCTCTTCTTGATGAACTGTCGGCGGGAGATCGAGTTGGTGCCGTCTCCGCCAAGGCTCTCGCCTTCCAGAGCTTGCTGCAGATTGATCACCGGAGGGAGAAAAGACCGCTGCGTCATCGTGTGGGTGACGCAACTGCAAAGCGCGTGGGGCGTCAAGGTGGGATTGTGTATTGATGTGACAATGTTGTTCCGTGGTGGCTTCCGTCACATCTCGACGGGATATTCCGGCGTTCATTGCAGTGCCTCTATCAGGGCGCTTGTTGCCGCGAAATCTTGTTGTCACGCGAAGGCCGGCGCATCTTAGTGCGCCGGTGCTGGAGCGCTGTGAATGGGTCGCGGCGACCTCGCGCAAAGGCCGGTAGCAGATGGCTTGCCGATCGACTAACCACCGAACTTCTTGGAAAACCTGATCGTCACTTTGGCTATCGACCCGATAGCCTCCCGGCTCTGGCGCAGTTCGTGTAAACTATGGGTCTCCTCGTTGCTCCGTCACGGCTGGAGCGGCCGGATCCATGCCGGCCGGAATTTCGAGCACTTCATGTTCATGACCGGTCGTCCGCAACTCGATGAAGTCTTCATCCCGGGCTTGTTCAATGTTCCTGCAGGCCGGGATGAAGCGCTCTTGCTGGCACGTGCCCGCTTGCTGGAGATCGTGCGCGACATGGAAGACGCCGAGCGCTACCAATGGGTCGTCCTGTCCGATGCCGACTGCGTGTCCCTCAGGAACATCGATCATCTTTTTTGCGGCGGATCGGACCTTCTCGTCTCCGGGCCGTTGGATGCTCCCGATCCGGGTTTCTTTGCGGTCCGCGGCGAGCGCTTGAAAGGCCTTGTCGCGGAGCTCGATCAAGCGGGGGGGTTGGAGGCCGGGACCCTCGCTCAGGTTTGCAACTCGTCGGATTGGTCGGTACGCGGCTTCGAACGGGGCGAAGTGTTGCGGCCGAGCGATCCCCAGGTCGCCTTGTCCGATATCGCCGATGCGGCGGTGCTGCATCTCTCCGGCCTCGGTGCGGCCCGCAAGGGCCCCTTGGCATTCGCTTTCCACATGATGGCCGTCTACGGAGACGAGGACGGGCTGTTCTTCGATATCCTCGAATCTTGATCGAGGCAACCTGCACCGGCCGCCCTGATGGACTTTGAGACAACTTTCCCGGTTCGTTATTGGATCAACTTGGGACGTCGTGCCGACCGGCGGGCGAAGATGGAAGCCCGCTTTGATCAGGCTGGACTCACCGTCGAGCGGTTCCCCGCCGTCGATGCGAAGTTCGTCCGCCGCATGGCCTTGGAGAGAAACAAGGAGAAGATGCCCGGAGACTCCTGCGACGGGGTCCGGGGTTATGAAAATGCCGGTCGGTATGCGCTGGCCTTGAGCCAGCGTCTGGCGATCCGTCGCGCGAAACACGCTGGCGCGTCCGCGGTGTTGATCTTCGAGGATGACGCCATCCTTCATCCGAATTTCAACGCCTTGATCGCCGCATTGGAACTCCCGGAAAACTGGGGCATCTGCTATCTCGGCTGTGCCCATCTTGCCCCTCCCGCGCCGGCCGCGCCGGGTGTTGTCCGCGTCAACTATGCGGTGGATACCCACGCCTTTGCCGTCCGTGCCCCCTATTTCGACCGGGTCATGCAGGCTCTGGACGCGCACGGCAAGGAAACGCCTTCCCATCCGCTCGCCTCGGATCGCTTCCTCGCCGCTCTCCATCGGGAAATTCCAACCTACGCCTTCTTTCCGAACCTGGCATGGCAAGCCGAGGAATTGTCCGATCTAACCGGCAGCCGCTACACCCTCTACCGCCGCGGGGGAACCCAAGGGCACCAGAACCACATCGTTGAGGCAACCTTCGCCGCAATGCTGGGTGGCGGTGCCGGCGTTCCCGCGCAGAAGCCCTCCAGCCTCGGACTGCTGTTCCTGACCAGAGGCGATGTTCATCATCCCGGGATCTGGCGGGAGTTCGTCGACCAGGCTCCCTCCCGGGTCAAGGTGTTCAATCATCCCAAGGTGGAGCGACAGGCCCCGGGCACTTTCCTGGAGGGGACGGAGATCGCGGAACGACATGAAACCTGGTGGGGGTCCATCTCCTTGGTCAATGCGACCTTGGCCCTCCTGAGGGAAGCTCTTCAGGACCCGGACCTCACCCACTTCGTGCTTCTTTCGGAAAGTTGCGTCCCCGTTTATCCGCTGACGTGGATCCTCCAGCATCTCGACTGCAACCCCAAGTCGCGGTTCTGGCATTGCCCCTTGGAGAAAGCGACGCCGCTGCAGCGCTCGCGCGCCGCGGCCATTCCCGGGATTCCGGGACGTTGCTGGCACTTCCAATCGCAGTGGTGGCTGCTTGACCGGACCGCCGCCGAGTGGGTCTCCCGCGCGGACTTCACCGGTATCTTCTCGCGGATGCCCATCCCGGATGAAGCTTACTTCGCAACCGTCCTTTCCTTGTTGGGGTATCCCTTGGCCGACCGGGTGGTGGATCGCCCGATCACCTGGACCCATTGGGAATCCGATGTGGGGCGTCCAACCGAATTCATGCGCGTCAAACGCGAAACAATCTCGGAGATCTTGGATTCAGGGGCTTGGTTCGCCCGCAAGTTTCCGTCCGGCTCCGATATCGGCAGCTTCGGCTTGCATCGGAGCGGTGCCGAACCGCCGGCTCCTCCGGCACCAAGGCGTTTAAGCACTGCGGAAGCGGTGTGACCCGGCTTCGAGCGGACATACCCTGTCCACAGCTCGGCCGTCCGAGCCTCGGTCGTCCAGGCAAGCCACCTTCAAAGGGAGAGCCATCCGGCGTCTTCGCTGCGGCGGCTCTTGTCGGATCCCGACGGGTTCATACCTTATTTCACCAGTCCACCCGTCGCGGCGGCCAATTGCGGATTCTTGATCTGCGCTTGCCAGCCTCTCGCTGCTTCCTTGTCTCCCAAGCGCAGCGAAACCTCCACGAGCGAACTGGCCATGAAGTCCACCTGGGTCTGGCTCAGATCTCCCGTGTTGCTCGTCATCCAAGCGCTGGCCGCGTCCAGGTCCCGTTCCGCCCAGATCCCCACCGCGGAGCCGAAGAGTCTTGCCGGGGCTTGGCCCTCTCCCGCCCGAAGATGATCGAGAATCTCCACGGGATGACGCGAGACCAGCGAATTCATCGCCGTGTAGGCAGCCTGCGTCCATTCACGGGACACCGGGACCTGATCGAATTTGGCGGAAGTGAACTCTTCCAGCGCCTGCTTGGAGTCCACTCCTGACGCCAAGCTGAGATAGGAATACTTCGCAATATCAAGTGCTTCCCTTTCGGCGGGAGTTGTCGCCTGTTTGGCCAGGTTCCGGAAGTATGACAGGTCATCCTTGACCACCCCGGCTTTGAATTCGCGGGATCCTTCCATGAGGTCCAAGTGCCTGCCGATCCCGCTGCCGAAGGCCGCGGCTTCGTCGCTTTTCAGGGCGAGCACGGATCTGCCATCCATGCCGCAGCCTTTCAACCCTTGCGAATTGAGAGCACAGGAAATTCCCGACAGGGCGACGTTTTTCTCCTCGCCGGTCGCAAGGGCCTCCGATGCCTCGAACGCCCGCTTCACCGGGATCGAGGGGTTGCCGAATAAGTGGGCGATCAGGAAGGTTCTCCGCTGGCCGTAACCCATCTTGGTGGTTACCAGTTCGAACCCGAGGTCAAACTGACCCGAGTCGCAAAGGTCCTTCAGCAACCATTGGAGTGCGATATCCTTCTCGCTTTGCGTGAGGGCGCTCTCCTCGATCCGTTTCCAAGCCTCCGCATGGTTCCCTCCGGCAGCGCTGAGAAAACCCCGTGTTTGCTCCGGCATGGGATCGCCGCGCACGCTGCTTCGGGCCTCGGAGCGGCTTCTTCCGGCACCGCTGACGGGGAACCCGCCTTGCTCCTCATCGGGTTGCCGGTCCTCGCGCGTGACGACAAGGTTGAGCGAACCGGCAGTGATTGCTCCCAGGGCAAACCCGATCAAGGAGTGTCGATTGACCGCTTTCATCTAGCCTCCGGGTGGTGTCCTTCCCGCGTGTCTCAGGAGAACTTAGAGGCACGAAAAAGTCCAGTCCAGCCCCGCGAGAAACACGTTGTATTTGGCACCCGAACTGTGCGAGGCCTCGATTTGGGTGACCACCCCGCTCCGGAGTT
>CAMLOZ010000098.1 GCA_946481625.1 uncultured Haloferula sp.
CGGCGGCGATCGCCGGCAGGCCCCAGGGGCCCGCGCTCTCGGGCAGGCGGGCCTCGTAGGCCTTGCGAGAGGTGCCGTCGGGAAGGTCCGCACCCTTGGTGTGGATGCGGGCGAGGCCTTCCCGGACCAGCGTTTCATCCAGCCACGTGCCGTCCGCGAGCAGGATGAAGGCATGATAGCGCCGGTCGCCGAATGGATCGTCCCAGCGCGTGTGGAGCGTGAAGGTTCCTTGCCCCAGGAGGTCCTGCACGCGGGACTTCGCCCGGCTGCCGATCTCCACTGCCTGCCGATCCGAGATGCCGAACTCCACCGCCTGCTCGTGAATGCGCTCGTGATTGGTCGCGCCGCCGCGGTAACTGCGGAACGCGCTCTCCGGACAATCGACGAAATACAAGCGAAACTGCTCCACCCGCCCGTCCGGCAGCCTCACGCGGAAGCTATCCCCATCGTTTTGCCGGTGCTCCTCGAAGCGGCAGCTGGGGAAGGTCCCATACGCCCCGGTCTTGGCGGGTGCGGCCGGCTCCGATGGAGAAGCGGGAGAGGCAGGCACCTCCCAAGGCGTCCCGCCACGTTTCCCTTGGCGCTGCTGGTCGCGCAAGTACCAGGAGACCACGGCAATCAGGACCAGCAGCACCAGCCGCCCCGGCGTGAATCGCGTCCGCGCCATCGTTCAGAGGCCTTTGAATCCCTGATACTCCTGATAGGTTCCCAGTGGCATCGCCACCTTCCCCCAGTCGCGGTTCAGGCGGCGGTACTTCTTGATGAACTCGGTAGGATCCGCCCAATTGGTCAGATCCCTCGCCACGCTCTCGCGCTGCATGCCGATGTTCAGGTTGTAGCGGATCTCGAAATGCAAGTGGGCGGCATACATCCCGCGGTTATTGCCGATCGTTCCGATTTGCTGGCCGCGCTTCACCTGCTGGCCCACCCTCACGCCGATGTCCCGCAGGTGGCCGTAGAGCGCGTCGATGAACCTCACCTGTCCGGACGAGGGATCGCGGTAGCCGTAGCGGATGATCACGACATTTCCCCAGCCCTGCCGGACATCGTAGGCCCAGGTTACCACACCGTCCCCGATGCTGTATACAGGGGCACCCATGTCGGTATCGCCGCCGCCGCGACCGTTCCAATCCTCGCCGAAATGCACCGGCGGCCGGAGCCGCATGCCACGGGCCTTGTAGTACCCGCTGCCATCCGGCTTGCCGACCGGGAAATCGAAACCGTCGGTCAATGCCACCCGCGCCGATCTCTGCTGGGCCGCCGCCGGCGCGATGAACGCGAGCAGCAGGGCGAAGAGGACGGGGAAGGCGGGTTTTCGCGGCAGACCGCTCACCCCGCCAGTGCACGCCCGCCGGAGGTCACGGGCAAGCCAAATCCGCATTGTCCCGGGTAGGCTCAGGAGTGGCCCAACCCGAGAAAATTCGTCGCAATCATCACAGCCGCAACCACTCCGACGACAATCCGGTACCAGCCGAAAACCCCCAACCCGCGGCGGTTCAGGTAGGCCACCATCCATTTCACCGCTGCGGCGGCGGACACGGTGGCGGCGATCACCCCGACCGCCAGAGGAACGAAGCCGTAGCGGTCCCACATCAGCATCGCCCCGCCAAAGGCGGTGTCGTATTTCTCCGCCAGCCCCTCGATCGGCCAGACGGCTTTCTTCGCGGTGGCCGCACCGAGCGTGGCGAGGCCTAGCAGGAAGGAAAATTCAACCGCCGCGCTGAGCCGGAGGCCGACCAGCACGCCGCCGATGATGGTCATCAGGCTCCGCGAGGTCCCCGGCCACATGGCGACACACTGCATGAGGCCGACAAGGAACGCCATTCTGAGGGTGATTTGGGCCAGTTCCGCCCCCTTGGAGCCACCCCCTTTTTTCATCCAGCGGTCCACGGCGAGAATGCCGATGCCGCCGACGAACCAGGCCCAAGCAATCCATTTGAAATGAAAGAGCTTCTCCTCGATCCAGTCGTTCGCGAGGAGGCCGATCACCGCCGCGGGCAAAAAACCCGCGATGATCGCGAAGATCAGGTGCAGGCCTTCCCGGTCCTTGCCCATGAGACCGCGCACCATCTGGCGGACCCGCGGCCAATAAAGGCCGAGAACCGCAGCGATCGCACCTCCTTGGATGCAAATCGCGAAACAATCCGCCGCCGCCTTGTCTTCCGGGCTGACGCCGATCCCCATCATCCTCTGGGCGACAATCAGGTGGCCCGTGGAACTGACCGGAAGGTATTCGGTGATCCCTTCGATCACGCCAAGAACAAGGGCTTGCCACCAATTCATGAAAGAGTGGCGCGACCTTGCCGGTCATAATGCGGACGGGCAAGGGATTTGCGGTTGCTTCATTTACCTTTAGGAAGGAAATTCCGCCCGTCACCCGACCCCGCTGCAATGAAGCGACGCTACCTATGGCTCGTCCGGCGCGCGTACCGCGCATTGCGGCACCCGCGGCTGAGGCACCGTGAATGGTGGCAGGACATCACGCACGCGCTCTTCGAGCGCCGTCTGTGGATGCCCTGCCGCGACACGGTGGCCACCGGTCTTACCATCGGGATGTTCTTCGCCGTCATGCCGGTACCGCTGCAGATGCTCTTCGCCGGGGTCGCCGCGATGAAGTTCCACTCGAACGTCCCGATCGCCATGGCCGCCTGCTGGTTGAGCAACCCGCTTACCAACGGCCCGCTTTTCGTCGGCCAGTTCCTCCTCGGTGCCAAGATCTCGGAAACGCTCGGCCTCAATCTGCCGGACATCCATTGGTTCAAGAACTTCCTGATCTGGCTCAGCGAGTCGGAGTGGTTCAAGGTGCCGGTGCCCCAATCGATCCTCCACGGCAATACCGGCGATTTCTTCCTTGGGACACTGGCCTCCGGCATCCTGCTGGCCGCGCTGACTTTCCCTCTGGTCCATCTCTTCTCCGCGCTCATGCCGCATCATCTGCCGGCCCGCCCCCACCGGACGACCAAAGTGTCTTCCTTCATGCGCAAGATCCGCGCCCAGCGCGAGGCGCGCAAACAGGCGAAGAAGGCCCTCTAGTTCCCCCGGCCAAAGCTCCGCGAGCTGACCTTCCCCCCGCCGTACGGTGCCCCGAGCCGCATCCCGACCGCCACCCTCGGGAAGACGTAGCGTTCCCGGGCCCGCGCCTCCGCCCGCTTGAGTCCCGCCACCACCAGGAGCGCAAGCAGCCCGGTGAAAGCGAGCAGCCCGATCGCCAGCACGACCATGCGGCTCCGGGTGCCGCCCGGCGGTGCGGCAGCCCGGTGGTCGAGTTCGTCCGAAATGCGCCCGACCAAACCTGTCGATAGGTTCTCGACGAATAATTGCCGGTCGAACGGCTTGGCGCGGGACGCATCGAACTCGCCGTCGCCCTTGGAAAGAACCTCCACCTTAGCGTCGGCATCCAAGGCTTTTTCGGTCCTTGCCGCCCGCAGCGATTCCTCGATCTCGCCGATCATGCGCTCGAGTTCGATCGGCGCGAAATCGGTCGGGCGCGAGCGGACCATCATATTTCCGGGTTCGATCTTCTCTTCCTCCGGTGGCAGTTGGCCGAACCGGAACTTGAAGCTGTCCGCTTCGATGACCAGGACCATGCCCGGTTGCTGGCCCAGCCACTTTTCCTGCAACCGCTCCGTCTGGTCCTTCAGGGTGCGGCCGATAAGGATGTTGTAGATGGCCACATAGAACCGATAGCCGTGCTCCGCCTCCAACATGGCGAGGGTCTCGGAAATCACCGCCAGACGCTGCGGCTCGCGGGCGAAGAGCCGCGCCTCGTCCAGCACACGGCTCTCGGGTACCGCCGGGATCGGGAATTCTTCCTCCTGTGCCCGGACGACGCTTCCCGCGACGAATAGCCAGAAGCAAAGCAACAGGCGATAAACGACCCTCACGAAGAGGCATCATTCCCACCCGACGCCGGGAGGCAAGTCCGGGCTGAGCGGCCCGCTACTCCTTCGCCGCTTTCCTCGCCTCGGAGACCTTCAGGTCCGCTTGGAGACCCGTGAAGAACAGCAAGACCGCGGCAATGCAGATGCAGGAGTCCGCGACGTTGAACGATGGCCACTGCTTGTTGATCACGGGGATCGTGAAATCGAGGAAGTCCACCACATAGCCGGCTTTGAGACGTTCCCAAAAGGGCGCCCCCTCCATGTACGAAAGCCGCGATCCCTGCACCAGACGGTCGGTCAAATTGCCGAAAATCCCGCACAGAAGCAACGCGACGGCGACCTTTCCCCAATTGCCCACGAAGAACTTCTTCTTCACCCCGAGCGTGATCAGGCACAGCGCGAGGATCGGCACGATCAGGAACACGATGGGTGCCCAATCGCTGCCATTCCCGAAGCCGAAGGCCACGCCCTGGTTATGGACGCGGGTGATGTTGAAAAAGCCGGGAATCACATGCCAGGCGTCCTCCTGAGGAATGCTCGTGTAGCCGTAACCGGGCTCCGGGAAGCGCGCGACGATCCAGAACTTCGACCACTGGTCGAGGATGTAGAGCGGCAGCGTGACAAGCAGGAGGACGACCGCAAGGCTCCACTCTTTTCCTGCGGACTCCGCAGCTCCGTGCAGGCGGAGATCGGACGGGCTGACCTTCGACTCAGGCATGGGACACGGCTTGGACCACGGATTCGCAACGGGCGCACACACCGGACTTGCCCAAGGGCTCGTAGCGGCGGCAGCGCGGGCACATTTTGTGATGGGTCTTCGCGGCCTTCGCGGAAAGCGCCGAGCCCGCGGAAACATCGAGATCCGCCAGGATGAAGAACTCGGTGGCGAACTGGCGGTCGCGCAAAAGGTCATACACCGGTTCCTTCTCCGGCACCACGAGTTGGACCGCGGCCTCGTTGTTCTTCGTGAAGGTCTTGGCCTGCACCTGTTCCTCGATCGCGGTTTGTACCACCTTGCGGATTTCCAGCAAACGGTTGACCTTCGCGGTCGCCTTGCCGGAGGCGAAGGCCGGATCCGGCTCGGGGAAGTCCTGCTCGTGCACGCTGCCTTCGGTGAAGGGCGCATGCTCCCAGGCCTCGTCCGCGGTGTAAACCAGGATCGGGGCGAGCAGGCGGCTCAGCGCGGAGAACAGATCGTACATCGCCGTCTGGCTCGCGCGGCGACGCACCGAGTTCTTCGCGTCGCAGTACATCCGGTCCTTCGTCGCATCGATGTAGATGGCGGAAAGATCCGTCGAGCAGAACTGGTTGAGCGAATTGAAGACCTTGCGGAACTCGAAGGTCTCGTAAGCCTTGCGGCACTCCGTCACCACGGCGTTCAGGCGCTCGAGGATCCACTGGTCGAGCACCGGCATGTGGCTGGCGGCCACGCGGTCCATCTCGGGATCGAAGCCGTCCAGGTTGCCGAGCAGGATGCGCAGCGTGTTGCGCAGGCGGCGGTAGGGCTCCGCGACCTGCTTGAAGAGGTCCTCGCCGAAGGGAACTTCGCTCTGCCAGTCCACGGAGGAAACCCACAGGCGAACGATATCGGCACCGTACTTGTTGTAGTAATGCGCGGCGTCGATCGGCTTGCCGGCTTTCTCGGCCTCGGACTTCGAGAGCTTCTTCTTGTCCTTGTCCACGACGAAGCCGTGGGTGAGCACGGACTTGTAGGGGGCCTTGTCGCGCCAGGCCACGCTCATCATCAGCGAGCTCTGGAACCAGCCGCGGTGCTGGTCGGTCGCTTCGAGATACAAGTCGGCGGGGGCGTGAAGCTCGGGATGCTTCTCCAGCACGGCGACATGCGAGCACCCGGAATCGATCCACACGTCCAGCGTGTCCCGGCACTTCTTCACGCCGGCCGGCAGGCCGAGCTTGGACGCGAGTTCCTCGTCGGAGAGCTCGAACCAAATGTTCGTCCCATGCGTCTCGACCAGATCGGCGACCTTGCGGGCGATCTCGGCGGAAAGGATCGCCTTGCCTCCGGCATCGAAGAAGACAGGCAGCGGCACGCCCCAGGTGCGCTGGCGCGAGATGCACCAGTCCGGCCGGGACTCCACGGTGCCGTAGATCCGGTTGCGGCCCCAGGCGGGCAGCCACTCGACCGTGTCGATTTCCCGCAGCGCCCTGCCGCGCAGGGTCTCGAGCGAGATGAAGAACTGTTCGACCGCGCGGAAGATGATCGGGGTCTTCGACCGCCAGCAGTGCGGGTAGCTGTGGCGGTAGACTTCCTTCGCCAGCAGCACGCCCTTGCTCTCCAGCAATTCGACGATCGGCTCGTTCGACTTGAAGACGTGCTTGCCGACAAGATCGGGCAGCCCGACCTCGGCGGTGAAGTTGCCGTCGTCATCGACCGGCGAAAGCACGCCGAGCCCGTACTGCTGGCCGGCCACGTAGTCGTCCGCGCCGTGACCCGGGGCGATGTGCACCGCACCGGTGCCGGTATCCGTGGTGACGAAATTGCCGAGGATGATCTTCGAAGTGCGGTCGAGGAAGGGATGGCGCGCTTCCAGAAGCTCCAGATCGCGGCCCTTCAAGGTCTTCAGCACGGAAGTGCGGCGCAGGCCGGACTTTGCTTCGAGCTCCGCCACCAGTTCCTTCACCACGATCAGGATCTCACCGCGGCCGTTGCCTTCGAACTGGCAGACCTCGTAGGTGTACTCCGGATGCACCGCCACGCCGAGGTTCGCGGGCAGCGTCCATGGCGTGGTCGTCCAGATCGCGATCGACGCATTGCCGATCCCGAGCTTTGAGGAAGACTCCGGCGTCAGCGGGAACTTCACGAAAATCGCCGTGCTCTCCTTGTCCTGGTATTCCACCTCGGCCTCGGCCAGCGCGGTGTGCGCGCCGTAGGACCACTGGACCGGCTTCTTCGATTGATAGACCACCTCGCTCTCCACCAGCTTGGCGAAGACGCGCAGGATCTCCGCCTCGTAGCCCGGAGCCATGGTCAGATAGGGATTATACCAATTGCCGAACACGCCCAGACGGCGGAAGGACCCGCGCTGGATCTCGATGAACTTCTCCGCGAATTCGGTGCAGCGGCGGCGGATCTCCGCAGGCTCCAGACCGGCCGCCTGCTTCACTACCTTGAATTCGATCGGCAGGCCGTGGCAGTCCCAGCCCGGAACGAAAGGCGCGGCGAAGCCCGCCATCGTCTTCGATTTCACCACCAGGTCCTTCAGCACCTTGTTGAGCGCGGTGCCCATGTGCACGTCGCCGTTCGCGAAGGGCGGGCCGTCGTGCAGGATGAAGGCGGGAGCCTTCTGCGCCTTCCGGCGGTCGAGAATGCGGCGGTAGAGATCTTGCTTCTCCCAAATGGCGAGACGCTTCGGCTCGTTCTCAACGAGGTCCCCGCGCATCGGGAAACTCGTCTGCGGCAGCAGCAGCGTGTCTTTGTATCGGGATTCGGAACTCATCGGCGGGCGCGGACGCTAGCAGCGGTCCCACAGGGGGTCAATCACCGGGGACGGTCGTAAATTTGCGTGTTCCACAGGCCAAATCGGGGCGAAATCCCCGGAAATCATGCGCCCACGGCCCGGTTTCCCCAGGGAGAAGGGGCATCCCGCGCCCCCTGCGGAGCAGGCCTACTTCTTCCCGTCTTCCACCAGATACTCGCGCAAGGCTTTCACACGCTCCTGCGTGAGTTTCCCGCGCACGCCCTCGTGCACCAGCGGCCACATGCTGCCGCCCCGGGCCTCGGCATCCGCCCGGAAAGCCGCCTCCGCATCGCGAAAGGCCACCCAAGCCCGCTGCGAACGCTTGAGCATCTCCTTCGCCTCGTCATCGAGCACCCCGAGCACCTTCCCATAGACCTCGTTCAATTCCTTGTCCGCCTTGGCGAACTCCGCCGCCGCCCCGGCATTCATCTCCTGCTGCGACTGACCCGGTGAAAGACTCGAGGAGCAGAACAACAAACACAGCGCGATGGACGGAAGATTCATCCTGCCATCCTGCGCGCCCGAAGGCCATTCCGCAAGGAGGGGGTGCGTCCCGCGCCCCTCGATCAACCTTCAAACCCCGCGTCCACCAACAAATCCCGCCCCATCGCCGCCGCCACCGCCAGCACATCGCAGCGCTCGTTCTCCTTGTGGCCGGCATGCCCGCGCAGCCACTTCCAGGTCATCTTGTGCCCTTCCGCCGCCGCTGCCAGCCGCAGCCACAGATCCTGGTTCTTCACCGGCTGGTTCGAGGCCGTGCGCCAGCCCTTCGCCTTCCAACCCTTGATCCAGTTTTTCGACATCGCGTCGATCACGTAGCGCGAGTCCGACAGCAACTCGACCTCGCAAGGTTCCTTCAAGGCCTCCAACGCCATGATCGTCGCCAGCAGTTCCATCCGGTTGTTGGTCGTGCGCGAAAAGCCCTTCGCCATCTCCAGCCGGTGCTTGCCGCAAACCATCACGACCCCGTAGCCGCCCGGCCCCGGGTTGCCCTTGCAGGCCCCGTCGGTATGAATCACCACGCGTCTCATTCGGCGGGGCGCAGCGAAGCCGCCCCCGCGCCGCGAGTCGAGAACTTCGTCCGAAGAGTTCCTCCAAACGCCGAGGTTCAAGCACCTTCGACGTTCAACGTTGGACGTTCGCCTTGGCCTCCCGCCCCGGATTTGCAAAGAACCCCAAGCTCCCGGCCCGCGCCCTGCTGTCCGGCCCTCCCGCCCCATGCTAACAGACCTGCTCCGCGCCCTCCTCGGCCTCGCCGTCCTGATCGGTCTCGGCGTCGCCTTCTCCGAGAACCGCAGGGCCATCGACTGGCGGCTCGTCAGGGGAGGCCTCCTGTTGCAAGTCATCCTCGCGCTGCTCTTCCTCGTCGTCCCCGGCGGCAGCAGCATCTTCAACGGCCTCGCCGCCTTCTTCATCTGGGTCACCGATTTCTCCAAGGAGGGCGCGAAATTCGTCTTCGGACCGCTCGCGGACCCTTCCGCCATGCGACCCGTCTTCGGACCGGCCGGCGGGGTGGTCTTCGCCTTCTACGTCCTGCCCACCATCATCTTCTTCTCCGCCCTCTGCTCGCTCCTCTACTACTGCGGCATTCTGCAAAAGGTCGTGTGGGCCTTCGCCTGGGTCACCAAGCGCTTCATGAGACTCTCCGGCGCGGAATCGCTCGCCGCCGCTGCGGAAATCTTCCTCGGCCAGACGGAGTCCCCGCTAATGATCAAGCCCTACATCGACCGGATGAACCGCAGCGAGATCTTCGCGCTGATGACCGGCGGCATGGCCACGATCGCGGGCGGCGTGCTGCTCGCCTACATCGGCTTCCTCGGCGGCGAGGACGAAGCCCAGAAGGTCGCCTTCGCCAAGTTCCTGCTCTGCGCTTCCTTCATGGCCGCGCCCGCCTCCCTCGTCGTGGCAAAGCTCCTGATCCCGCAGACCGAGCCGATCGACGACTCGCTCCACGTCCCGAAGGACAAGCTCGGTGCCAATCTCCTTGATGCCC
>CAMLOZ010000099.1 GCA_946481625.1 uncultured Haloferula sp.
CTCCCCGACACGAGCTGGATCGTCCATTGGTTCACGGCCGGCCACGGGCTGATCAAGACGGTGGCGAAAGGTGCCCGCAGCCCGAAAAGCCCCTTCGCCGGGAAGCTCGACCTCTTTTTCGATGCCGAGATCCACTGGTCCCGGGCCCGCAGCGGGGAGCTCCACGGGCTCCGCGAAGCCGCCGTGACCGATACCCGGGAGGCGATCCGGCGTGATTACAATGCAATGCTTTTGTGTGGCTATTGCTGCCGGCTCTTGGAGCTCTCCGTCGAGCGGGACCATCCCGAGCCGGACCTCTTCCAGCTCCTGCGCCGCGCCCTGAACCATGTCGCGGAAAGGGGTGCCTCGGTACGGGCGATGCAGCACTTCGAGCAGGAATTGGCTAAAAATCTGGGGATTGCCCGGGAGCGCCGTCCTGCCGCCCCGACCCTGCGGGAGGCCCTCGGCGGCCTGCCCCCCCAGCGGGCGCAGCTGCTCGAACGACTTTCACCTCGCGCGGAATTCCCCGTTGCAGAAACCGAAACCGGTGATTTAAAGTAAATACACGCCATGGACTCACCTACCACCACGCTCATCCACATTCTCCGCAACCGGGTCGACGAACTGGTTGCCGCCGGCGACCTCGACGAGGCCGTTCACGCTGCGACTGCCGCGGTCCTGAAGGCGCAGCAGTCTCTGAAGAGCGACCTGGACAGCATCGACGAATTCGCCAGCTCCTTGGAAGTCCGCGGCGACGTTTACCGCCTGCTCGGACGCTTCGAGGAAGCCCGCGACGACTACAAGCAGGCCATCGACCAACTCGACAATCGTCCGGACCGCTGTCTTCAGCTCGGCCGCCTGCACGCCGGTTACGGCTCGGTGCACGACCAGCTCGACCATCCGCAGCGCGCTGCCGAACTCTGGCAGGAAGCGATCCGCTACTTCGAGATGTCGGATCCGCCTGCCTCGCTGGACATCGCCGCCATGTCGAACAACCTCGCCGTCCTCAAGCGCAATGCGGGCGATGTCGAAGGGGCGGAAGCCGAATATCTCAAGGCCCTCGAAATCCTCCATCGCGAACTCGGTTCCGACCACGAGGAAACCGCCGCCGTCTGCAACAACATCGGTGCCCTCTACCAGTCCGCGGGACTCCACGAGCAAGCCCGCGAGATGCACATGATGGCGCTCGAGGCACGCCGCAAGAATTTCGGCGACAACCATCCGGACACCGCCCAGTCTCACAACAACCTCGCCTTGGCCCTGCTTGCCACCGGCGATAGCGCTTGGGCGCGCCGTCACTTCGAAAAGGCCGTCAGCGGCTTCGAAGCGCTCGGAGTCGAATACTCGTCCGATCTGGAAGCGGTCGCCGAGAACTACTGCGCGGTCCTGCGAGCGGAGGGCGATGAAGCCCACGCCGAGGCGATCGCCGCACGCGTTCCGGGCGGACTCGCGATTCCGGAACCGGAGCCGGCTTGAAGCCCTCAATTTCGCGCGGACGCGCGCCGTAGCAGTCGGGAGATTGGCCTTTGATCGGATACGGTCTTCGGTTAATCTCCCGTTCGCTGCCTGCCCGTGTCTATGAAACCCCGGCCCCAGCGTGTAGGAGCATGGATCGGCTTCCTCGCGCTTTTGTCTGTTTGCTGGTATCTGGTCCCGAACCCCGCGGATGAGCCCTTATCTCCGGCGGAGGGCCGCGTCCCTGGATCGACCCCCACGGGAGCGGCAGAGGCGGTTCCGGCATTCGCCCCGGTGGCGAAGACGACATCGCCGCCGCGCCGGGAAGCCTCCGCCGGAAACGCCACCGCCGCCGCCGCGTGTGACCACTGCAAGGCGGGCACCGCCATTCCCGCGGCCACCCTTCCGCTCGCCCTTGATTTCGTGAAGCGCCTGGCCGCGATGCCCGGCGAGATCGCCTTCCCCTTGCCCGATGGCCGCGAAGCTCGAGGTGTCATCGACATGCGCGTGCCCGGCCCGGACGGTGAGATCGACACGGTCTCCGGCCATCTCGTTCAGCCCGGGCCGGGACGCTTCACCTTCACGAGGGAACGCTTGGCCGGTGTTTCCCATCCGATCTCGGGCACGGTCGAGATCCTTGCGTGCGATACCGCCTACCGCGTCGAGAAGCGGGAGCAGCAGCCGCATCTCGTCGCGCTTCCGGCGGATGCCGTCGTCTGTCGCGGAATGGCCGTGGACGAGGGTGGGGAAGTTGCGGAGTTGCCCTCGGAGCACCCCACCGCGATCCCGATCCCGGACTATCAGAACGGGGTAATTCCCTTGGAAAGCCTCCCCGGCGCGGCCGCGGTCGCCTATCTGGATTTCGATGGCGAGCCCGGGCCGCACCTCCACTGGGGCAGCTTCGACGCCGCCTCCTACAATTTTTCCAACAGCCGGATCAAGGCGATCTGGATTCGCGTCGCGGAGGATTTCGCGCCTTTCAATGTCAACATTACCACCGACCTCGCCGTCTATCTCGCGGCCCCGGTGAACAGCCGCCAGCGCTGCATCGTGACGCCTACCAAGGACGCCGCGCCCGCCGCCGGCGGGGTGGCGAATATCGGCTCCTTCAACAACTCCAGCGAGATCTCCTGCTGGGTTTACAACAGCAGCACCGACAAAATCTGCGCGGAGACCGTCTCCCATGAACTCGGTCACACCCTGCTCCTGCGCCACGATGGCCGGTCATCGCCGGTGGAGGAATACTACGACGGACACGGCGGCACCGGGACCGTCTCCTGGGGGCCGATCATGGGCTCGGCCTTCTATCCGAATCTCACCCAGTGGTCGAAGGGCGAGTACACCGGTGCCAACCGCTTCGAAGACGACCTCGCCATCATCGCCGGCTCTAACAACTCGATCGACTACCGCCCCGACGACTCGGGCGCGACCGTGGCCACCGCGCGCTATCTCGAAATCCAGGGCGTGGGAAACACCGTCTCCGGCCAAGGGCTTATCGAGTCCACCGCCGACTCCGACGCCTTCCGCTTCCGGACCAGCGCGGCCGGGACGACCTCGATCACGGTGAAGCCCGTCACGGCGGGGCCGAATCTGGATGTCCTCGCGGAAATCGTGAACGCTGCCGGAATCGTGGTGGCGAGTGCCAACCCCGACACGACGGTGGATGCGACGGTGAGCGGCTCGATCCCGGCGGGCGAGTACATCCTCCGGATCTCCGGCACGGGAATGGGCGATCCCGCCACGACCGGCTACACGGATTATGCTTCGATCGGTGCCTACTCGCTGACCGGCAGCGTCGCGAATGCCGTGAAACCCGACCGCTTCACGCTGGCCGAGACGGCACCCGCCGGAACCGTCCTCGGCAACGTGACGCCGCTGCTCGCCCATGGTGCCAACCCGCTCCAGTTCACCGTGGCCTCCGGCAATACCGGCGGTGCCTTCGCGCTCAATGCCTCGACCGGGCAACTGACGCTCGTCACGCCCTCTGCGATCAACTTTGAAACGCTCTCCACGACTTGGGAAACCCCGGCTTGGTTCGAGATTTTCGTCAACGTCCAGGACCTCGCGAATCCCGCCCTCGATGAAGTCCTCCGCGTCGTCGTCCACATCACCAATGTGAACGAAGCGCCGCTGGTCACCGGCGGCTCCATCGTGATCCCGGAGCGGCTTGGTGCCGGTAAGGAACTCTTCAAGGTGACCGCGACGGATCCCGACCGCTTCGATCGCGTCGCTTCCTTCCAGATCATCGCCGGGAACACGGGGAACTTCTTCGCGATTTCGGCGGATGGAATGATCACCACGGTAGCCCCGCCGCTCGTTTCCGTAGCGGGAAGCTATACTCTCACGGTGCGGGCTCAGGATGCGGGGAGCCCGGTGAGTTCCGCAACCACCGCCGTCACGGTCCAGCTCGTTGCCACGCCCGAGGACATGCAGCCCGGCGGCACTCGTCGCACGCTCTACGACGGGCTCTCCGGTGGCACGCTCGCGAGCCTCACGGGCAGCCCGCGATTCCCGCTCGAACCCGACCGCGAGGTCTTCATCACTTCCATGGCGGATAGCGGGCAGGGGACGAATCTGGGCAGCGCCACGCGGGCCTTCCTGATCATCCCGTACACCGCCACGTACACGTTCTGGATCGGAGGTGACGATGCGTGCCAGCTTCTCTTCGCCGCGAACGGCAATCCATCGAGCGCCGCTGCGATCGCCACGACCAGCTCGGCGACCGGGCAGTTCCAGTGGGACGTCTCGCCCTCGCAGAAGTCCGCTGCGGTCCCGCTGAGCGCCGGCCAGATCTGTTACATCGAGGCACGACACAAGCAGGGCGGCAGCAGCGAGAATTTCTCGGTGGGATGGAGCGCGACGGCCGGCGTTCAACCCGTGATCGAACGTCGAGTGATCCCCGGCATATACCTCGCGCCCCATAGCTTGAACTACCGGCCCAAGGTCCTACCAGCGACGCTCACGCTGTTCGAAAGCGCCGCCCCTGGAAGCGCCTTCGGGTTCGCGACTTCGACCGACGAGTTCAACCCCGGTCAATCCGCGATCTACGCCATCACCGGCGGAAACGGCGCCGGCCTTTTCCTGATCCGCCCGGCCGACGGACGCATGACGGTGGTGAATTCCGCGCTGCTGAATCCCGCGACTTCCTATCAGGTCCAGGTCAGCGTGACCGACAACGGATCGCCGCCGCTGACGGGGACCGGCAATGTGGACATCGCGTTCCGCTCCGCAGGACAGTTGCTCTCGTCGCTCGATGTCCAAGCTTCTCCTGCCGGAAGTGCCACCACCAGCGGTTCCGGTGTCTTCCTGCTCGCTCAGGAGGTGCCGATCTCCGCAGCTCCTCTTGGCTCGTCGCCCTTTCTAGGATGGATCGGCAGCGGCATTGACAGCCCGGCATCCTTGGCGACGGATGCCGTGATCGACGCCCGTCCTGTCGGCATCGCCGGGGCGAACTTCACCTCCATGACTCTCACGGACGGCACCGCCGCGCTGGCACCGGTGGAGTCGTCGAGCGATCTGACCTGGTCCCTGCTCGGATCCACCTCCAACATGGACGTGGTGAACTCGACCGTGCTCGGCGGTGCCGAGGCGCTGCGGATCGACGGCACGAGCGGGCAATCGCGCGGGCTCCTCGGAACCATGGGTTCTCCGGTGAGCCTGGCTGTGGGCGAGACGCTTTCCCTGAGCATTGACGCTCACTATCACGAGCTCCCGCCGAATAACACGGGAGGCCTTCTGGTCGGTTTCACCTCCTCGACCGCGCAGGATCAGACCCTGTCCGCCCGCTTCGGGACCGGAACCACGCCGGGGTTCGCCCTGCTCCGCGACATCGCCTCCGCCAGTCCCTCTCCCGGCATCGGATCCGTGGGCGTCCTTTCAACCACCGCTTCCGGTCCCGCGATCTCCGCGCTTTCCACCACCCCGTTCACGATCGTGCTGTCGGTGAACCGGACCACCGAAACCCATTGCACGGTCTCCGCTGTGACCGGCGGCTCGAGGCTCACGTCCGCTCCCGTTCAGACGACGTGGAGCGCGGCTTACGACAGTATCTACATCCGCAACAACGGCATCAATGCGGACTTCACGATCGACAATGTGCTCGTGAGCCGCGGTGCGGCGAAGATCGTCGTCGCTTCCTTCCAGCCTCCCGATCCGTATTCCGCATGGATCGCGGGCTATTCGCTCACGGGCGATGCCGCTGGGAAGAACTCGGATCCCGATGGCGACGGCTTCTCCAATCTGGCGGAAATGCATCTCGGCTTCAGCCCGGTGGATGCGGGCTCGCGGCTCACACTCGCGATGGGCGGCATCCAAGGCGATACGGTGAATCTGATCGCGAACCGCCTCGTCACCGCCGGCACCTTCACGCTCCAGTGGAGCGATTCGCTCTCCGGATCATGGCCGGGTTCACAGGTGCTGCCGGTCGCGGCGGATGCCTGGAACGTCCCGATCCCCGCGGTTTCCGGCGGTCCCAGGCGCTTCTACCGGCTCACCTATTTGCCGCCGACACCGTAGCCGGTCCATCGCCCCTCACCTTGATCTTCTTCCCGGCGAGCCAGCCGCGGAGAAGCTCGCGGTCGGCGGTCAGCAGACCCTGCACCCGGTAGTTCGAGCGGCGTAGTACTTCCGCGGATTGCTCGTCCTCGTTCACGACGCACCAAGGCTTCGATCCGGAGGAGTGGACGAAGCGGAAACCCTCGGGGTCCGTGACCAGGAACGCTACGTGGCTGTCCAAACCCACGATGCGGATGCCGGGCTCGGCCCTCCTCAGCCCTGCGGAATAGCTTTCGTAGGGAACGCCGACCTGCAGATCCATCGCCTCACGTGGCAGGAAGCTGCGCAGGATGTTCTGCGAAGGTTGGCGGGCCAGCTTGTAACGATCCACGCGGAACCCCGCATCGCGCAGCACCGTGGCGACGAAGTAGCCGCAGGCGATCTTGCCCTGTCCCGGCTCTTCCGCGGTGCCGTGGAAATCCCAAGGCGTGCCGAGCCAGCAGTCCATCATCTCGGGCAGGAGGCGTTCGAGGAATCGCCTTGTCTCGGCCAGCACCGTCTCCTTCTCGGCTGAGGTCCTGGCCTTCGCGTGGCGTTTGGCCAGATCCTTGCGCCACCGCTCCGCTTCTTCCTTGAGCGTGGCGTAGCGCCCCGCATCCGGCTTCGGCATCTCCACGGACAATGGCGTCGCCGTCGCTTGCACCTGCTGCCACAGCGGGCCGAGCTTCGCCCGGAAGTGCCAGCAGACCGCGCAAAGAATTGCAGCCATGGCTAAGAATGTTAGGGCGGCACGCTTCACTCGGAGTGCGTGCATTCAATCACTTGCATCGCTTCCTGCGAAGACGATTTTCCGGAGATTGCCAAGGGGAGGGGATTTCGCAGGCTCCTCCGCGTGAGCGCGGGCTTGTCCGAAGACCAATCGAAGGTGATGAGCCTCTCGCTCGTGGTGGCCGTGGGGTTGCTGGTGGTGAAGGTGGCCGCGGCAGTGATCACCGGATCCTCCGCGATCTACTCGGACGCCGCGGAATCGGTGACCCATGTCCTCGCCGTCGCCTTTGCCGCCTGGGCGCTCCGTTTCTCGCACAAGCCCTCCGACGACACCCATCATTTCGGACACGACAAGGTCGCCTTCCTCTCCTCCGGTTTCGAAGGCGCGATGATCAGCGCCGCCGCGCTTCTGGTCGTCTATGAGGCCGGGCGCCAGGTCTTTGTCGGAGGACAGATCGCCAGCATGGGCGTGGGCATGGTTCTCACGGCTATCGCCGCCGCGGTCAATCTCGTCCTCGGAAGCGCCTTGCTGAGGGTGGGGAAGAAACGCAACTCCGCGGTGCTGCGGGCGAACGGCCATCACGTCCTGGCGGATGTCTGGACCAGCGGTGGCGTGCTGGCGGCGCTCGCCTTGATCCGGTTCACAGGCTGGCAATGGTGGGATCCCATCTTCGCGGTTCTCGCCGCCGCCAAGCTGCTCTGGACCGGCGCGAAACTGATGCGCGAAAGCTTCGGCGGCCTGATGGACGAGGCCGACCTCAAGGTGGAGAAGGAACTCCGCGACTGCCTTGATGCCGAGTGCGCCGCCAAGGGCCTATCCTACCACAATCTTCGCCACCGCCACTCCGGGCGTACCCACTGGGTGGAGTTCCACCTGGTGTTTCCGGATAGTTCCGGCCTGCGCGAATCCCACGAGATCGCCACTCTCATGGAAGGTCGCATCGCCTCCCTGCTGGGACCTGACGTTCGCGTCATCTCGCATCTCGAACCGCGCTCGGCCGAGGGAGTGGAACATCATTGGGAGCTGCGGTGACGGTTAAGTTCCAAGCAAGAAGTTCCAAGTTCCGAGAAACAGCCACCTCCGGCGACACAGCCGAGTTCTTCCTGTCTTCCGGGACTTGGAACATCATTGGGAACTTCGACTACGCCGCGGGTGTGTAGCCCATGATGATATCGAACCGCGCCGCCAACTCCCCGGTGGTCACTCCGGGCAGGGGCGCGAAATCCACGATCACCGAGGCCCGTTGCTTCTCGTCCTTGATCGCGCGCAATACGCCGTCGGTATCGTTCTGCGGCTCGCCCTTGATGTAGCACTGGGTCGTCCACTTCTCCCGGCCCTTCATCTTCACCGCCACGTGGATGTGGGGCGTGCGGCCGGGGTAGGGGACCGGCTTGATCGTGCGGAAGTAGTAATCGCCGCTGGAGCCCGTCATGAAGCGGCCGAACCCCTGGAAATTCGCGTCGCGCTTCGCGGCGTCGTTGCTGCCCTTGTGGAGATAGACGCCGTGGTGATCCACCTGCCAGATCTCGACCAGCGCGTTGCGAATCGGCTCGCCCTTCGCATCCGTGACCCTGCCGCTGAGGTGGGTCACACTCCCGAGCGCCGGTGTCAGGCTGTCGTTCAGGAGGATCAAGTCGTTGTCGGTGTCGAGCGGGAGATCGACCGGATAAAAGGGACCCTCGGTCTGCTTGGGAGTGAGCGTGAGCGCTTCGGCAAAAGCACCCGGCACCCACAATCCGGCGGCCCCGAGGGCGAAATTGCCGAGGAACCGGCGGCGGGACGAAAGATTCATGGCGGGCATCCTGAATTGGGAGGAGCCGGAGCGCGAGAAATTCCCGCGCCGGCCGGAACCGCCATTCTAACTCCTTGCTCCCCGCTCTCCGCTACCTGCTACTTTCCACATGGACATCTGGTCACCGGAAAAGCGCTCCGAGGTCATGTCCCGTATCCGCGGTACGGACACCAAGCCGGAATTGCTGGTCCGTTCGATGCTTCACCGTCTCGGCTACCGCTTCACGGTCCGCGGGCCGAGGAACAAGTCGCTTCCCGGCCGACCCGATCTCGTGCTTCCGAAATACGAGGTCGTTATCTTCGTTCACGGCTGCTTCTGGCACGGCCACGAGCATTGCCCGGACTTCAAGATGCCGAAGTCCAAGACCGAGTGGTGGACCGCCAAGATCGAGGGCAATCGCGCCCGCGATGCCCGCGTCGAAAGCGAACTTCGCGCCCTCGGCTGGCACGTCGTGACCCTCTGGGCCTGCGCCGTGAAGACCAAGTCCGCCCGCGAATGGCTGGAGTCACGGCTGCCAGTGTTAATCGGGAGACCACTGTCGATAGGACCCAAGATGCCGCGGCCTCCTCTGCCAATCACCGCAAAGGTCGCCGAGAATTCACAGGGCTAGCCTTTCGCTGCTTCCCCGATCCCGAAGGGATCGCAGCATAGTAGCCGGGGGTCGAGGCGTAGCCGATACCCCCGGTTAGAGGTCGGGGGAATACCGATCCCGGAGGGATCGCGGCGATGTCGTGATCACGTGGAGATATACCCCTCC
>CAMLOZ010000100.1 GCA_946481625.1 uncultured Haloferula sp.
GACCGTTGATGATCACTGTCGCACCCTCGCGCGCTAGCGAGGCGGCGATGGCCTGCCCGATCCCGCCCGAGGAGGCGGTCACGAGAGCGACCTTGTCGTTCAGTTCCAGATTCATTTCAGCTTCAGGGGTGGGGAATCGTTCGATGGAAATCGAACAACCGATACGCCCGCTTTTTACGTCGTCAAACGATAATTCGATCATTGTCGAACAATGCCCCCGTGCTACCTTCCCTGGCGATGAAGCCCTACACCCACCCGGCCCTCGGCGATGTCACCCTGCCGGCGGTCATGCAGGCCCTCTCCGATCCCTGCCGGATCGAGATCCTGCGGTCGCTCATGGATGCCGGTGAACTTGCCTGTGGGGACATCCCCCTCGATATCTCGAAGGCCACCGTCTCCCACCATTTCGCCGTCCTCCGCGAAGCCGGGCTCGTCCTCACCCGCACCGAGGGCACCCGCTGTCTCAACACCGTCCGCGAAGAGGAACTTGAAAAGCGCTTCCCCGGCCTCCTCAGCCTCGTCCTTCGCGAGAAGCCCAGGAAGCCCGCCAAAAAGCCCGCCGCCCAAGGCGCCTGACGGTGGTCCGCGCAGCCCGATGTACGGCCGAAACGGCTCTGGCGTTCCGCCGCTTTCTGCGGTCTCCAATCCGCAATCTCGCTGTCCCCGGGGGAACATTTACCGGATATTCACCCTCTCCATAAACCACTGACTAGTAAAGGATCATCAAACTCCGATCATTCATTTTCAAAAAATTTCCATAAATTTTGGAAATCCGGCTGACCGGATTGCGATTGCTTCAGTAATGACGAGCTTCCTTCCCATCGCGATCAACCTGCCCGGCACGGACGTTCCGGGGGGTGCGCTCCGATCGGACAGGTTCCACGCTGGGTTGAAGTTCGTCTTGGCACCGCTTGGGAGCGAAAGCTCCCCGGTGCCGACCATTTTCCAAATGCCGGCCCTGATGGGGGGAACGGTTGCCAAACGCGAAGGCCGTGAAGCGAACCGGGGTCGGGGGGCCTCGCTCGTGGATGGCCGGAGCAGGCACCGTCTGTCGGACCGGCCGAACGGGATCGGTACATCTACGGCCGGGGGGCCTGTCAGTGTGCCGATCCCGATGATTTCTTGGTTGTCGGCTAAGTAGTATTCAGGTGACGCCGGGGTCCGGGGGGACCCCGGCTCACTGAAGCCGCTCCAAACATTCACACGCTCACTACCCGCTCGTGACTGGCCGGGACCGTCGATCCGAGGGGATCATAGCGGTCCCGGCCTCCTTACGGAGTCGCGCGGCTTTCCACGCCGCGAAGGGGAGGGTCCCCGCGGAGTCCTTCAAGACCCCACGCGGTTGGAGTCCCCGGAAACTCCAAAATCATCGACATCCGGCCGTCGGGAAGAGATTGGTTTGGCGCGATCTCCTCCCCCTCGCCCCGATGGACCTCCTGCTCCGCATCAAATGGCGTCCCGGCATCGGTGATCCCACCGCTCTGGGTTGGTTTACAGTCGCCGCTTATGCCGCGGCAGCCCTCTTGGCGTGGCTTGCGTGGAAGAAAACGGGCACCGGCCGGAGCATTTGGCTCTGGGTCGCGATTCTCATGGGCGCCCTCTGCGTGAACAAGCAGTTCGATCTCCAGTCGCTCTTCACCGACCTCGGCCGTGAAGTGGCGAATGCCGGCGGCTGGTACGGCAAGCGCCGCGGTGTCCAGAAGTGGTTCGTCCTCGGCGTCGTCCTGGGGGCAGTTGCCTTCGGTTGCTGGTTCACCTGGCGATTCCGGGTCTTCCTCAAGCACCATAAGGCCCTCTCAGCCGGTCTCCTCTTCCTGCTCACCTTCATCGTCGTCCGCGCCATCTCCTTCCATCACTTCGATGTCTTTTTGAAGACGAGTTTCGCCGGCATCAGGTGGAATGGGATTCTGGAGCTTTCCGGCATCCTTCTGATCGCCACCGCCGCCTTTCGCGAACGTCTCGCCCAGATCCGATCGCCCTCCGGCTCGCATGCGATCGCCCGCGGGTCCTCTTGAGCGATGCGGTGTCCGAGGCACCGTCCCGTCGCTGCCGCAGTCACCATGCCCTTCGCGCTGCCCTGGTAGAACACCCCCTGATCCCTTGCCTCACGCCGTCATTTTTCCCGCGTTGCGAACCCGGCCCCATCCCTCCATGCTTTCCCCCATGCGGTGGTTGTTCATGCTCACGATGCCGGTGGTGGCGATGGCTCAGGAAAAGGCCCATCCCCCGGATCCCGACGAAGCCGCCTATCCCGCCATCGAGCGCTTCGTCAAAGTGCTCGAGCAAGTCCGCCAGCGTCATCCTGATGCCGACAAGGTCGCCTACGACCGCCTCGTGAACCACGCCCTCGAGGGCATGCTCTCCAGTCTCGATCCTTTCTCCAGCTTCATCCATCCTGAGATGGCCCGGGCCCTCGAAGCGGATCCCAAACTCGATCCCTATCTCCCCTCGCTCGGCCTCACTCTGGGTCTTCGCGATGACGGCGTCTATGTCGCCAATGTCGCCCCCGCATCCCCGGCCTCGCGTGCCGGCATCCTCCCGGACTCGGGCATCCAGGAGGTCGATGGCGCAGCGCCGCCGCCCTTTTCGGAGCTGCTTGCGTCGATGCGGAAAGCACCGGGGATGAAGACTACGCTCAAGATGAAGTCGCCCGCCGCGCCGCAACCGGTCACCGTCGATCTGGTGCACATGGCGGTCGAGGATCGCGCCGTCACCGATGCCCGCTTGTTGGAGGACGCCAGCACCGGCTACATCCGGCTCGCCTCCTTCATGGGCACCTGCGCCCGCGAGATGGAAGCTGCCCTCGATGAGCTGGAAGACAAGGGCATGAAGACCCTCATCCTCGACCTCCGCGGCAATCCCGGCGGCGATCTCCACCAGACCGTTCAGATCCTCGGCTACTTCCTCCCGCCATCTACCGCCGTCGTCACGACGCAAGGCCGCGGGGGTGGAGTCCAAGGCGATCCGCTCAAAACCCCCGACCGCCAGCGTCGGAAGCGCGAGTATCCCATCAAGGTCCTCATCGACCCCATGTCCGCCTCCGCCTCCGAACTCACCGCCGGGGCCCTGCAGGACCTGAAACGCGCCACCATCGTCGGCGAAACAAGCTACGGCAAGGGCTCGGTTCAGAACATCATCCCGATGGGCGGCGGCACCGCCCTCCGCCTCACCATCGCCACCTACCACACGCCCTCCGGCAACACGCCTCACCGCAAAGGCATCACTCCCGACATCAAGGTGGGAGTGACCGATGCCGACCGCACCAAGCTCCAGCTCTCCTACCGCAAGGACTCCCTCACACCCGACGAAAAGAAGGAACTCGAGGGATGGGAAGACCCCGTATTGAAGGCCTCGCTCGGCAAATAGCTCTTTACCTTCCTCTTCCCTGTCTTCATTGGAACTTGGAATTTAGAGTTTGAACCCTGCCTTTCTTGGCACATCGAACTTCTTACTTGGGACTTCCCGCCGTGCTCCTCCTCGCCCTCGAATCCTCCTGCGATGAAACCGCGGTCGCCATCCTCTCCGGCGAACCCAGCCAGCCCGCGCGCATCCTTGCCTCGGAGATCGCCTCGCAAATCGAACTTCACCGCCAATACGGCGGCGTCGTGCCTGAGGTCGCCTCGCGCAATCACTCGCTCCACCTCAGACCTCTCGTCGAACAAGCCCTCGCCCATGCCGGCGTGAGCATGCGGGAGATCGATGCCTTCGCCGCCACCTCCGGCCCCGGCCTTGCCTCCTCCCTCCTCATCGGTGCCACCGCCGCGAAAGCCATGGCTGCCGCCGCCGGAAAACCCTTCATCGCCGTCAACCACCTCGAAGGCCACTTGCTCTCACCTTTCGTCGATAGCGGCATCGTTCCTCCCCACCTCGGCTTGATCGTCTCCGGCGGGCACACCCTTCTGTTAGATGTCGAGGCTCCCGGCATTTACCGCAAGCTCGGCGGCACCCGCGATGACGCGGCGGGCGAGGCCTTCGACAAGGTTGCCAAGATGCTCGGGCTCCCGTACCCCGGCGGGCCGGAGATCGAGAAAGCCGCCATGGACGGGAGACGCGACGCCTTCGCCTTTCCTCGCTCGATGATGAAGGAGCCCGGCTTCGATTTCTCCTTTTCCGGCCTGAAGACCGCCGTCCTCTACACGCTTTCCGAACGCAATCCGGAAGCAGGCACCCCGCTTCCCGATGACCTCGGAGACCTCTGTGCTTCCTTCCAGGAAGCCGTGATCGAAGTTCTCGTCGTGAAAACCCTCCGTGCCGCCCGGCACGCCGGCCGCCGCCTGATCGCCCTCTCCGGCGGCGTGAGCCTGAACAAGACCCTCCGCGCCGCCTTCGAAACAGCCTGCCACCGCGAAGGCATCACCCTCGCCGTGGCCACTCCCGGCCTCTGCACCGACAACGCCGCCATGATCGGCTTCGCCGGCCTGCTCCGCGCCTTCGCCGGCGAAAGCTCGCCCCTTGATGGCGATATCGATCCCAATCTCGTGCTTGCGGGATAAGGAACGCTCGCACAAGGATTTCGCTTCCACGCGCTCGCGGCTTGCGTGTTTCGTCCTCCACGGCTTTTGTTGACTTACCATGGCTTACCGCACCGTGATTTTCGATTTCGACGGCACCCTGGCGGACACGCTGGAAGAGAGCCGGAGGATCTACAATCACCTCGCGCCGGAGTACAACCTGCGGGAAGTGACCTCGGAAGAACTCCCCGATCTCCGGCATTTCTCGCTTTTGGAACTGCTCGGTCATCTGAACATCCCCAAACGCCGCGTGCCCTCGCTCCTCTCCCGCGGCACCGCCCTCATGCGCGGGAATATCACCCGCCTGACGCTTATCCCCGGCATCGGCGATATTCTCCCGGAAATGCGCGACCGGGCGGAGGCCTTCGGCATCCTCACCTCCAACGCGACTGCGAATGTCGACCTCTTCCTGCGCGCCCACGGCCTCCGCGAACACTTCGATTTCATCTCTTCGACCTCGAAGCTGACTGGCAAATCCAAGCACCTGCGCGCGATCCGCAAGACCTTCTCGGTCCGCGAAGAGGAGATGCTCTATGTGGGCGACGAGATCCGCGACATCCGCGCCGCGAAGAAGGCGGGCATCGCGATCGCCGCAGTCACGTGGGGTTTCAATTCGCCGGAATCGCTGCGGGCGGAAGATCCGGAACACCTCGTCCACGCTCCCACCGAACTCCTCGGACTGGTCTCCGGCACCTGAGTTGGCCGCCGATTTCCGGATTCGACATTCGCAGGGTCGTTGCCAAGCTGCCCGCCATGAATCCCGAGCCCTCCACCCCGGAACCGCACGTTCCGGAAGCTGAACCCGCCCCCGCACACCCCGCCACCTCGGTGCCGACGTCGGTGCTCGTCCTCGGCTTCATCGCCGTAGTGCTGCTCGGCGTCCTGGTCGCCGTGAGCTTGAAGGACAAGCCGGAGAAGGGCGGCGGCACGGAAGACCCCTCGATCAAGGAGATGAAGGGCCGACTCCAGGCCCTTCAAAACAACGTCAACCAGGATCGTGCGAAGCTCGGCCTCTCCCCGCTCTACAACTCGGACACCACCGAGTCCGCGGAAGCCGTCGCCAAACGTATCACCGACGATGCGGCAACGCTCGTCGCCCTCTCGAAGGGCGTCAGCGACCTCATCACGACCAAGGACGCCGAGCGCTCGCAAACGGCCAAGGAGCTCGCCGAAGCGCTGAAGAAGCAAACCGCCCTTTTCGAAGAGCTCGCCAAGGTGAAGCGCGAGCGCGACGAGGCCGTGATTGAAGCCTCCACCGCCGGCACCGCCCGCCTCCAGCTTGAAAAGGCCAGCACGTCCATCGCCTCGCTCCAAAAGGAAATCGAGCGCCTCAAGCAAGCCCCTTCCGATATTCAGACCCGCCTCGCGGCCGTCACCGCCGAGCGTGACACGCTTCTCGTCCGCATCGCCGAACTCGAAGCCCGCGTCTCGAAAAGCTCGCTCTTCGCCGGCACCGAGTCGGAGCTTTTCTCGGAAGCCGTCGAACTCTTCCGCAGCTTGCGCGAACTTGAAAACAGGCCCGACTCCGAGATCACCCAGGCCTATAGCCAATACGGCGTGAAGCTGGGTGCCAGCGTCTACGGCAAGCTGGAATTCCCCACCGGGTCCTCCGACCTTGCCCCCGCCGATATCGAGCGCGTCAGAGGCTTCCCCGCCGAAGCCCCGGACAACGCGCTCATCATCGTCGTCGGCTATGCCTCGGAAACCGGCAACGTCGATGCCAACCGCGTGCTCTCCTCCGACCGCGCCACCGCCGTCGCCCGCATTCTCGATGCGGCGAAGAAGCCCGGCCAGCGCGTCCAAGCCGCCTATCTCGGCCAGACCGACCGCTTCGGGTCGAAGTTCCCCGAGCGCAATCAGATCTGTGAGGTCTGGCAGATCGTGCCGAAGGCCGAGTAACTTCGCCCATTGGTGACAGGGCCGCTATGGTGCCAGGTTCTGCCAAAGAACCCACCCGCCGGTAAGCAGCACCAAGACGGCGAATCCCTGCTTCAACCGTGCAGTCGGCAACCGCTGCGCTATCCGATTGCCGGCGAGCGATCCCGCGACTGCGACCGTGGCGAACAACCCCGCAATCCGCCACTCGGTGGGACCGCGGCCGAGATGCGAGAAAAATCCTGCCGCCGAGTTGAACGCGATCACCGCGAGCGAAGTGCCAGTCGCGATTTTCATGGGCAGTCGTGCGAACTTCACCAAGGCCGGCACCAGCAGGAAACCGCCGCCTACCCCTAGGAATCCGGTGAGCAAACCGGTCCCCGCACCCGCCGCGAGACAACGCAGCGGCCGGCATTCCGGTAGCATCTCCGCCCCTTCGCTCCCCGAGAGCAGCATGCGGAGAGCGACCGCAAGCATGATCACCGCGAAGACGATCATCAGCACGCCCGGCGGCACCAGTGCGGTGAACTTCGCCCCGATCCATGCGCCCGCTACTCCGGCACCGGCAAACATCAGCGCCGCGCGAGGATGGAAGTCGCCGCCCTTCCATCGCTGGATTGCACCCGCCGCCGCCGCTGCCCCGACCACGAAAAGGCTCAGCCCGACCGCCTGCTCCGGCGGCACCCCCGCGAGGTACACCAGCACCGGCAGGGTGATGATGCTCCCGCCCGCACCGGTCAGTCCCAGCGAGAGCCCCACCGCTAGGGCACCGGCGATCGCCAGGGGATTCATGCCCCGGGAGCCGGGATATTCCCGATCTCCCCGTAGCCGCCATCCACATGGACCACGTCGATCCCTTCCTTCGCGAGGAAGGATGCCGCCATCGCTGCGCGGAGTCCGCTGCCGCAGTGGACGAAGACCGGCCTCTGCGGCGGCAGCTCTCCCAGTCGCACGGCAAGCCGCGTGTAGGCGATGTTGACCGCTCCTCCGACATGCCCCGCGGCGAACTCTTCCGCACCGCGTACATCGAGCACCAGGGGAGCTTCTTCCTCGGCGATGGCCGTGGGGAGTTCCGCCGTCGTGGTTCGCGGGATGCCGCTCGTCCAGGAATGGGCGGCGGCCAATTCGTCCGCGGGAATCCAAGCCGCGACATCGTCGAATCCGATACGGACCAGTTGCCTTACTGCATCGTCAAGTTGTCCCTCGTTCTCCGCCACCAGCAAGATCCGGCTTCCCTCCGGGACGTAAGAGCCTGCCGATATCGAAAGCTTCCCTCCCGCCGGTGGCGCGTAAATCGAGCCCCGGAGATGCCTTGCCATGAACTGCTTCCGGTCGGCCCGCAGGTCCAGGATGGCGCGATCGTTTGCATCCACCCACGCGGACAGATCCCCCGAGCCGATCCGTTCCGGCCGGGGCAGCTTGCCTCCCTTGAGAAGCGCCGGGCCCATCCGGTTGTCCCGCTTCATCCGGGCGAAGTAAGGCGGCGGCTCCGGTTGCCCCGAAAGGATCTCCTTCACGAATACCTTCTCGGATGACTCCAAGGCTCCCCGCAACGCCCCGTTGAAGCGGCGCTCGTATCCGAGCACGCTTGCGGGGATTGCACCGAGGGATTTCCCGCACGCGCTCCCCGCCCCGTGAGCCGGCAGCACCTGCAGATATTCCGGCAAGGTTCCGGTCCTGCGCAGACTCTCGTACAAAGTCCGCGCGGCAGGCTCCATCGCCCCCACCTGTCCGGCGGCACTCTCCAGCAAATCCGGTCTGCCGACATCGCCGACGAAAAGAAAGTCGCCGCTGAAGATCGCCATCGGCTCGTCCGCGCCTCCGCCGAAATCGGTCACGAGGAAACTCAGGTGCTCCGGTGTGTGCCCGGGAGTATGCACCGCTTCGAATCCGATGTTGCCGATCTTGAAGCTGTCGCCGTGCTTGAGGAAACGGACCTTGTCCCGGCCCTTCGCCCACTCGAATTGCCAGTCGCTGCCGCCTTCCGCGGACAGGTATGCCGTCACTCCATGGCGCTCCACGAGTTCGCGTGCACCGCTCAGGTAGTCGGCGTGAATATGGGTCTCCGCGACCGCCACGATTTTCAGGTCGTTCGCCGTGGCCACCGCGAAGTAACGGTCGAGATCCCGCTCGGGATCGATCAGGATGGCCTCGCCGCTGCGCTGGCAGCCCACCAGGTAGGCATACTGGGCAAGGGAGGGATCCGCGATTTGTTTGAGGAACATGGTTTGGTTGGGGTTGGAAACTTGAAATCAGGCGGCCCGGCGGTTCCACGGCATGCGCGCAAGTAACATGCCCATCCCGCACCAGTCGGTGATCCCCGCGAACACCAGCCCTGCGCCCACGAAGGCACTCAGTCCGAAGAAGGCAGGATGCACCGTCGCCCCCAGCGCGACTCCGGTCAACACCAGGAGTCCGGCGGCAATCCGGACCTGCCGCTCCAGCGACATCACCGCTCGGCCCCGCTCCACGGGAAGCCCGGCCGCTTCCCATGCTGCCACTCCGCCCTCAAGCACCGCAAGCGGACTGCACCCGGAGGCCGCCAGCTTCTGCCGCGCCTGTTCGGCCCGCTTGCCGCTCCGGCACACCAGCACGCACGGTCGCCCCGCGGCCTGTTCTCGCACCTTCTCCGGATCGAGCCGGTCCAGCGGCATCAGCGCCGAACCGGCAATGTGGACCTCCCCGTGTTCCGCCGGGGTGCGAACGTCGACGAGATGGATCTTCCCGGCTTCATGGGCCGTCTTCACGCTGCGTGGATCAAGTGAGTGTTGCATGGGTTCCGCTTGTTATTGATTTCTATATAACCATATAGTTA
>CAMLOZ010000101.1 GCA_946481625.1 uncultured Haloferula sp.
GGAGGCGGCCCGCGAACTCCATGCCTCGGTGGACAAGCGCCTGAGGGAGTCGAATCTCGCGGGTGCGCTCGCAGCGTCCGCCATCATCTGGGCAGAGCCGCCGTTCGTGCCGGAGAAGGCATCGAAGCCGGCGAAGATGGTGCTTTTTCCCCTGGCTGCCTTTGCCGGCATGCTCGGCGGTCTGGTTCTGATGGTCGGTCTCGAGGTCGGAGACGGCCGGGTGAGGGATTCTGCCGATGCGGCCCGTGCCACCGGTGCCCCGCTGCTCGCCAGCCTTCCCGTCCTGCAATCGGGAAGGGAAGGGGACATGGTCCTGCTTTCCGATCCCGGCTCCACCGTGGCGGAGACCTTCCGGCGCTTGCGTGCCGTGCTCCTGCCGCCGCCCGGCAAATCGGGGTCCAGAACGGTCCTTTTCGCCAGTGCCGTCCCGGGAGAGGGACGCTCGCTCTGCGCGATGAACTATGCCGCCTCCCTCGCCATGCAGGGCCAGCGCACGCTGCTTCTCGATGCGGACATGCGCCGCCCCGGCCTGAGCCGCCAGCACGCGAACGGGGAAGCCGGAGGGCTAGGGTCCTACCTCGCGGGCGAGTCCGACCCCGCCGGCGCCTGCTTCCCGACGGCACTGCCGAATCTTTATCTGATGTCCTCGGGGCCGATGCGGACGGATGCCGCCGAGCTCCTGTCCGGAACCCGGTTCCCGGCACTCCTGGAGGATGCCTACCGCTGGTTCGATGCGGTCGTGATCGACAGTCCGCCGGTTCTCGCGGTGAGCGATGCCCTCGCGGTCTCGCGCTATGCCGACCGCGTGTGCCTGGTGGTGCGCCAGGATGCCAGCGACCGCCGGAGTCTCCGGAAAGCGGCGGAACTCGTCCGCTCGTCTGGCGGAAATTTGATCGGATTTGTCTGGAATGAACATCCGTTCCGAGTCAAAGGAAACTCCGCACCCGAGCCTGTCATCCCCATAAGTCATCCGGCACTGTCGAGGTCCGGCGTGGCGGTGGCGGACGAGCCCGCGGTGAAGAGCGAGGGGCCTGCCCCCACCTCCCCGATCACGTAATGGACTCCCCGGCCCATGACCTGCTACTTTCTCTCCCAGTGATGGCTCCCCCGGCCTTCACCGGATCCCCCGATCCATCCCCCCCTATCCCCCCGAACCATGAACTGTGCTCCCCCCGCACCGTCCGCGGAGGCGTCCCACGCGACGCCGTCTCCGGACACCCAGGATGACATTCCCCGCTCGTACGAGCTGCGCCACCGCCACCGTCCATGGGTGGCCCACCAGAAGCTGGTTGCAATCAGCTTCCTCGGCGATGCCGCCGTGGTGTTCGTGGCGATGATGCTGGCGTACCTGATCCGCTTCGAGAGCAACCTCCAGCATATCGGGGTGGGCGATCCCGAAATCAATCTCCGCGGTTATCTCGGCCACGTCGTTTTCGGCGGCCTGCTGATGCTCGTGATGCTCGCGAACTTCCGCGTCCACGACCCGCGCAACTACCTCGCGATCCGCCGTACCTTCACGGTGATCGTGAAAACCTGCGCGCTATGGTTGGTCGGCTTCCTGGGCCTGACCCTGATTCTCAAGATCGATCCCGCGATCAGCCGCGTTTACTGCGTGATCGGTGCCGTGATCGCGATGACGCTGCTCTGCGGCTGGCGCTGGTTCCTCTACTGCGTGCTGCGCCGCGAGTCCTTCGCGACCGCGCTGCGCCAGAAGGCGATCTTCGTGGGCTGGAACGAGGAGTGCAGCCGCGCGATCGAGCGGTTCAGCGAAGGTCGTGCCCATCAAATCAAGGTCCACGGCATCGTCCTTCCGCCGGGTGCGAAGCTCGACTGCGAGCCCCCGGCCGATGTGCCGGTGCTGGGCGGCTACGATTCGTTCCGTGAGATCACCCGCAACTCCGGTGCCGACCTGATCATGGCGGTGGACGGTTGCATGGACCGCCACCAGATGCTCCTGCTCGCTGAAACCTGCGGCAAGGAGTTCGTGGACTTCAAGCTGGTGCCAAGCTGCTTCCAAATCCTCGTCTCCGGCCTGCAGATCGAGAACTTCCACGGCATGCCCGTCCTCGGGATCGGCAAGCTGCCCCTGCACCACGCCTTCAACAACGCGCTCAAGCGCGCCATCGATATCGTCGGAGCACTGGTGGGCATGGTTCTCTTCGCCCCGGTGATCGCGGTCTTCTGCCTGATGGTCCGCCTCGAATCGAAAGGCCCGGTGTTCTACAAGCAACGCCGGATCGGCCTGAACGGCCGCCCCTTCCACATCCTCAAGATCCGTTCGATGAAGCTCGATGCGGAAGCGGCCGGAACTCCGGGCTGGACGGTGAAGGACGATCCGCGCCGCCTGAAGGTCGGATCCTTCATGCGCGAGTGGAACATCGACGAGCTGCCGCAGTTCCTCAATGTGCTCCGCGGCGAAATGAGCCTCGTCGGCCCTCGTCCGGAACGTCCCGAACTGATCGAAGGCTTCAAGGAAGAGATCCCGCACTACAACGTGCGCCACAACATCAAGCCGGGCGTGACCGGCTGGGCCCAGGTCAACGGTCTGCGCGGCGACACCTGCCTGCGCGAGCGCGTGAAGTTCGACCTCGACTACATCGAGAACTGGAACTTCTTCCTCGATCTCCAGATCATGGTGATGACCTTCTTCAGCCGCAAGGGAGCCTGTTAGAAAAGACGGTTTGAACGAAGAGACTACAGCAGGCGTCGCGGAGGAAGAGAGGGCCGGCCACTCGGCCCGGCGGGACCGCTCGATCCGGCTGGCAGTGGCCACCTCCTTCCTCTCGAAGGCCGGCACGGCACTGTTCCAACTGCTATCGATCCCGGTGGCGGTGCGGGTGTTGAGCCGGGAAGAGTTCGGTCTCTACACGACGGTCAACATGACCTTGGCGATGGTGGCGCTGCTCCAGATCGGGGTGGGGCCCTCGCTCGCCCACGGCTTGTCCGGGGCCAAGGCAAAGGGCAATACCCGTGCCGCATCCGAACTGGCTTCGACCGCTTTCTTCGTGATGACCGGCATGGCTCTGCTGGCCGGGGCGATCCTCGCCGCGGTGCTGTGGTTCGTGCCCTTGCCCGACCTTTTCGGCAGCGGCTATGCGGGCAAGGAAAGCTCGCTGCGGCCCGCCCTTTGGACCGGGCTGGGCCTGTTCCTGATGCTCTTCGTGCTGAACCTCACCGAGCGCGTCCGGGAGGGCCTCCTAGAGACGGCCACCAACAACCTGTGGGGCGCGGCGGGCAACGTGCTGGCGGCGCTGGCGGTGGGCGTGGGCGTCTTCTTCGTGCCGCAGGTGTGGTACCTCGTTCTTGCGGTCCACGGCTCCGTGGTCATCGCGAAACTCTGCAATACCGTCTCGCTGTGGAAGAAGTATCCCGAGACACGCCCGGCCTGGACGAAGTTCCGCGTGCCGGTGGCGAAGCATCTTTTCACCGACGGTCTCGCGTTCTCCGCCTGCACGCTGGTGACAGGCTACGTGGAGTATAGTTTCTGCGGATGGCTCGTCGGGCGTGAATCCGGACCGGCGGCCACCGCGCTCTACGGCGTGTTCGTTTCCATGACAATCATGCAGCTCGGCTTCGTGATGATGCTGAGCACTCCCACCTGGCCGGCGGTAGCGGAAGCCTTGGCCCGTGGCGATACTGATTGGGCCAAACGGGCGGGGCGCAGGCTCTACCTTTATGGCAGCGGCTTCGCGCTTTGCTCCTTCGGGGGCCTCATCCTGCTGGGGCCGCTGGTCTTCTCGATCTGGCTCGGCAAGGATTTCGCGGACACCCCCCGCACGATCTTCGCCTGCTACGCGACCTACTTCGTCGCGCACGTCTGGCGTCACCTCAACCATGCGATGATGATCGGGAGCGGGCAGGTCGGAAGGCTCGCCCGCGTCCAATTCGCGGAGTCCGCCCTGGTGGTGATCGCCGCGGTCGTCGGCCTGCGCCACGGCGGCATGGGGACGATGCTGCTCTCCATGGCCGCGGTGATTTTCGCGGTCACCGGCTGCATTTTGCCGCGCTTGGTGGGGCACGGACTGCGAATTTCCGCCCGCGAGCAGGAGCCCGAAATGGGCGTGATCGCGGGCTAGTGAAAGAAAGTTGATCGTGTGCCTGTAACTTGCTGCACATGAGGGGGAAAAGCGGCATTTTGTCGGTAAAATCACCGACCCGCCCCTTCCCTTGGGTCCTACGCTGAAATCAGCCATCGCCCGTTTGTTCTAACCACGGGGCCGGGCGAGGGTCGAACATGCGTTTTGAAGCTAAAACCCCGACTGTTCGTCGTCGCCTGGCGCTCGTCCTGGCATTCGTTTCCTCTCTCGTCCTGCCCGCCGTCGTCCATGCGGCCGGCGAACCGGCACCGACCGTCTCGCTCGCGTGGAATCCGAATCCGGAGCCCGATGTTGCAGGCTACAAGGTGCATTTCGGTTCACAGAGCGGCGTCTATTCCACCGTGATCGATGTCCGCGGAGCGACTTCGGCAACGTTGCCGCAGATGTTGATGGGCAGCACCTACTATCTCGCGGTAAGCGCCTACAACACGGCAGGTCAGGAAGGCCCGCGCTCGTCGGAGTTTTCGGTCACCGCCGCGGTCCCGTCTTCACCCGCGCTGGGTACGAACTTCACGATGGGAGGCACCGCGGGCCCCGGCCAAGGGAACCTGCAATGGAAGTATCCGAAAACTGCCGCGGGCACCGCGGATGGCTTCAAGGTCTATGCCAGCGAGGATCTCCAGACTTGGACGGAAGCGGCGCTGATCGATCCGGACAATGCCTCCAGCTCCGACTCGCAGTGGCTGTATTTCGACTATTCGTACCAAGCCACGAAGCCGCGGATGTTTTTCAGGGTAGCCGCAAGCAATGCCTTCGGCCAAGCGGAGTAAGTCCATGGTAAGCCCGGGTCGCGGTCATCTCGCCGCGGCCCGGGTCTTTCTTTGTACCGCCGACATAAAAGATCGGAGCGGGTTCTAAAAAGTTTGCCAAAGCGGATAAGCTTCCTGGGTGTTTCGGTCAAAAACGCGGGAAACTGTTGCTCGGATCTTCCGCAAGGATTGCACCGCCACGGTTTTGCCTTATTGCAGGGCGCGCCGCCCCGGAAGATCCCTCCCGGGCGTGTCTCACGCTCATGTCCGCCCACACCGATTTCCGCAGCCGCCACCTGGGAGCCATCGGCTCCGACCGCGATGAGATGCTCCGCGCCACCGGCTACGATTCGCTCGACGCACTGATCGCCGACACGGTCCCTGCCGGAATCCGCTCGCATGCCGCGCTCGACCTGCCGGCCGCGAAGTCCGAGCCCGAGGCGCTGGCGTGGCTCAAGGAGATCATGGGCAAGAACAAGGTGCTGAAGTCCTTCATCGGACAAGGCTACTACGGCACCCATGTCCCGGGCGTGATCCTGCGGAACATCCTGGAGAATCCGGGCTGGTACACCGCCTACACGCCGTATCAGGCGGAGATCGCCCAGGGCCGCTTGGAAGCGCTGCTGAATTTCCAGACGATGATCACCGAGCTCACCGGGCTCGATGTTGCGAATGCCTCGCTGCTCGACGAAGGGACGGCGGCGGCGGAGGCGATGAGCCTGGCGCTGGCCGGCGCCCCGAAGGGGAAGGTGATTTTCGTTTCCGATGCCTGCCACCCGCAGACCATCGACGTGGTGGCGACCCGCGCGGAGCCGCTGGGGATCGAGGTCAAGGTGGGCGACTGGCGGACTTTCGATCCGGGAGCCTGCGAAGGGCTCTTCGCGGTGATCGTGCAGTATCCGGATACCTACGGCACGGTGGCGGATTACACGGCCTTCTTCGAGAAGGCGCACGCGGCGAAGGCGGTGACCATCGCGGCGGCGGACTTGCTTGCGCTCACGCTACTGAAGGCGCCGGGCGAATTCGGAGCGGACATTTGCGTGGGCTCGAGCCAGCGCTTCGGCGTGCCTTTCGGTTTCGGCGGTCCCCACGCGGGCTTCATGTCCTGCAAGGACGCGCTGAAGCGGAAGTTGCCGGGCCGCCTGATCGGTGTGTCGGTGGATTCGCGCGGCAAGCCCGGCTTCCGCCTCTCGCTGCAGACCCGCGAACAACACATCCGGCGCGACAAGGCGACTTCCAACATCTGCACCGCGCAGGTGTTGCTGGCGGTGATGGCCTCGATGTATGCGGTGTATCACGGGCCCGAGGGCTTGAAGCACATCGCGCGTACGGTGAACGCGAAGGTGGCGACGCTGGCCGCATCGCTGGGTGCCGCCGGGGTGAACGTGGTCAACGAGAGCTTCTTCGACACGCTGACCGTCTCCGTTCCGGATGCAGGGGCGGTCGTGGCCGCCGCGGCAGGGCGGGGGATCAACCTGCGCCGCATCGATGACAAGCGGGTGGGCATCTCCTTCGACGAGACGACGACCGATGCGGACGTCGCAGCGGTCGCCGAGGTGCTGGGGGCGAAGTCGCTATCCCCGGACAAGACGACGGCTTGGCATGCGGACCTGGGCCGCAAGTCCGCTTTCCTGACGCAGAAGGTTTTCAACTCCTACCACTCCGAGACGGAGATGTTGCGCTACCTGAAGCGCCTCGAGTCGAAGGACCTCGCGCTGAACGAGTCGATGATCGCGCTCGGGTCGTGCACGATGAAGCTGAACGCGACCTCGGAGATGATCCCGCTGAGCTGGCCGGAGGTGGCGGCGATCCACCCCTTCGTGCCGGCGGACCAGAGCCAGGGGTACCGCGAGATGCTCGGCTTGCTGGAAGGCTGGCTCGCGAATGTCACCGGTTTTGCCGCCGTGTCGTTGCAGCCGAATGCCGGTTCGCAGGGGGAATACGCCGGGCTTCTGGCGATCCGCCGCTATCATCTTTCGCGGGGCGACACGCATCGCGACGTGTGTCTCATTCCCGTTTCGGCGCACGGCACCAATCCCGCGTCGGCGGTGATGGCCGGCATGAAGGTCGTCGGAGTGAAGTGCGACGATCAGGGCAATATCGATGCGGGCGATCTGGAGGCGAGGATTGCCGAGCACCGCGAGAATCTGGCGGCGCTGATGGTGACTTATCCCTCCACGCACGGGGTCTTCGAGGAAACCATCGTCGGCATCTGTGAGGCGATCCACGAGGCGGGCGGCCAGGTTTACATGGACGGGGCCAACATGAACGCTCAAGTAGGCTTGACCAGTCCGGGGCGGATCGGGGCGGACGTGTGCCACCTGAACCTGCACAAGACCTTCTGCATTCCGCACGGCGGCGGCGGGCCCGGCGTGGGGCCGATCGGCGTGGCGGAGCAACTGGTGCCCTTCCTGCCCGGCCACCGCGAACTGGACTCCGCGGAAGGGCCGGTGTGTTCGGCCCCGTGGGGGAGCGCCTCGATCAACACGATCTCGTGGATGTACATCGCGATGATGGGACCGGACGGCCTGAAGGAAGCAACCGAGACGGCGATTCTGAACGCGAACTATGTGGCCAAGCGGCTCGCTCCGTTCTTCCCGATCCTTTATTCGGGCAAGGTCGGCCTGGTGGCCCATGAGTGCATCATCGACGTGCGGCCTCTTTCCGAGAAAAGCGGGATCACCGTGGAAGACGTGGCGAAGCGCTTGATGGACTACGGTTTCCACGCGCCGACGATGAGCTGGCCGGTGGCGGGTACGCTGATGATCGAGCCGACGGAGTCCGAGTCGAAGGCCGAGCTGGACCGTTTCTGTGATGCGATGATCTCCATCCACGGCGAGATCCTGGCGGTGGCGAATGGCGAGGCGGATGCCAACGATAACGTGTTGAAGAACGCCCCGCACACCGCGGACAGCGTTTGCTCGGACGAGTGGAATCACGCTTACGGCCGCGAGCAGGCGGCTTACCCCTTGCCCTATCTGCGGAACCACAAGTTCTGGCCGTCGGTCGGGCGCGTGGACAACGTTCACGGGGATCGCAACCTGGTCTGCACCTGCGATACGGTGGAGGCGTATGCGGCGGCGGGAAGGTAACGCGGCCTTCCCTTGCTCTTGCTACACGCCCTTCGCTGCTTCATTGCTTCGCCCGTGCACACCTCACCGATCGACTGGGCCAGTTGGCGGGCGGAGATCCACGCCACGTTGCTCTTCGTGGTGAGGGACGGGGAGATCCTGTTGATCGAGAAGAAGCGCGGCTTGGGGGCGGGGAAGATCAACGGCCCGGGGGGCAAGATCGATCCGGGCGAAACACCGCTGGAATGCGTGGTCCGCGAGACCCGGGAAGAACTGGGGATCACCGCGCTACGACCGTGCAAGCTCGGGGAACTCCACTTCGCGATGTCCGACGTTCCCGATATCCTTTGCCATGTCTTCCTGGCCCGGGATTTCCAAGGGCATCCTGTCGAAACGGAGGAGGCCGTCCCCCTCTGGTGCAAGCTGGGGGATATTCCTTACGACCGCATGTGGAAGGATGACATCCACTGGCTGCCCGTCCTGCTGGAGGGGCGCACCTTCCATGGCCGGTTTGTCTTCGACGGGGAGGAGGTGATCTGGCAAGACATGCAACTGGACGTCCACTGGAGTTCGCGGAATCCCTGAGGTGGAAAGGGGATGTTAGGACATCACCGGTGAAGCGAAAAACGCCCGTCTCCCCCACAATGGGGAAAACGGGCGTTTGATGGATAAAGCTGAAGCGGGCTTAGAGGGCGGACTTGAGAGAGTTGAATTGGGCCTTGAGCTTGCTCAGTTCCTTCTCCGCTTTGGCGATCTGATCGTGAAGGGCCTGGAGCTTGGAGAGCTTCTTGCCGATCGGGCCCGCGACCGCGGCACCGCCCGAACTAACAATCCCGCCGCCGGATCCCGAGCGGATCCAACTGGAGATGGTAAGGGGAGAAATCTTATATTTTTTCGAGGCGGCACTCTGGCCGCCGCGCCCCTTGTCGGCATTCACTTTGTCCACGAAGGCGATGATCTCCGCCTTCTCTTTTGCGGTGTATCGGCGGCCTTTCGCCGCGTTGACGTTGGAGTTGCTCATGACTCTGGAGCTTTAAGCCGGGAGTCGTTGAGTCGCAAGCGCAAACTTGTAACAAGACTCACTTTTTTTATATATGCGTAGTTCTACGATGCGAACCACATGTTCGTGGTAGAAAACTATTTAGTGACATTCTCAAAATCAGACTCCATGCAAAAATTGCAGGAATTCGAGGTGGGTATGGTGAAGAATCAATGAGTTACGAGTAAGGGTATGACTCGAGG
>CAMLOZ010000102.1 GCA_946481625.1 uncultured Haloferula sp.
CGCCGCGATGATGGTGCCGATCGTGACCGGAGATTTCGCGATCCGCTCCCAGCGGCGGGAACGAATCCGCTCGTCATCCACGGGGAAAGTGGGGGTGACGGAAAAGAGAGTCGAGGTGTCCATGAATGTCCTCCTGCCCCGGATGTTAGAGGCTGCCGGCGGCGCGGACGACTACAAACGGGCCCACAGTTCGGACAAACTCCGGCCTAGGCCGAAACTCATGGCGAAAATGGCGTCTGCGAAACGGCGACACGGAAGAACCCCGCCGAGCCCGAAAGCTGCCCAAGCGAGAACCGCAGCAACTCCAGCGGATCGCCGCCGGAAATTTCAACCGGTGCCGAGACAGGCTCCCAGCCGCCCAAGTCCAGGGATTCCTCCACCCGCAGGAAGAGTTGCCCGGCGAGCGGATGGCGCTCGACCTCCAGCGTGCACACCGGTGCCGGACAAAGCTTCAGGCGCGGGGGGATTCCGGCCGTGAGCGGATCCCCGCCGGAGAAGAACTCCAGCAGGTTGTTCGTCCCGTCCTTGTCCGGATCGGCCTCTGGCCCCGACACCTCGGGATCCGCCAATTGCTCCGGCGAGAACCGCGAATGCCGCCATTGGTCGAAGGGCGCGTCGAGGATCGCCAGCGTCCCCGTGGTGAGTTCCCCCAAGCGGTACGCGGGATCCGCCTCAAGCGAGAGAGTGAGATCCTCGCTTCCTTCCGCCAAGACATCCGCCAGAGGCACAACCTGAAGGGTGGCGCTGGCAACCCCCGCCGGTAGAACCAAGCTGCCTGTCAGCGGCACGAAATCCCGACCGGCGAGCGCAGCACCGCCGAAGGTGTAGCGAACCGTCACCGGGTTCCCCAGCGGACCCGATCGCCGGATCGAAACGATCGCCGGCTTCGCGGTCCCGGCATGGGGTTCCGCAGCCTGCGCATCGGTGGCCCACAGATCGATTGTCGGTACATCGGCACCGTCGAGGAAACGGACGGCATCCGCGATCACATAGCCGTTCACCCCGCTGTTGCGGATCGTCACGCTGCCTTCGGATGGCGAGAAGCCAGCGGCAAAGGTAAAGCTTCCCACTAGGAACCATTGGCTGCCGCTCACCTGCTGGTTGACCGTCACATTCTGAATCACACCGCCAGGGAGCCGGATTTCCACGGGCACGTTCGAGGCACGGTTCGCATGCGCGGTCCATCGGAGGAACACCTCGTACGTTCCGGCCCCCGGAAGGTCGGGCGTGAAGCGTGCGGAGCAGCTTCCATTCTTCACTCCGCCGTCGTGCAAGTAATCTCCGCCGTGGAAACCCGGCGTCGCGGATGATGCCGTCCACACACCGGCCAGCGAAACCCCCGTACTGTCCGCGTTGTCCACGATGATGCCGGCGGCTTCCTCACCTCCCGAATTCGAAAGCCGTTGACCGTCGGCCAACATCTGCGCCTTGAGCTTCGGGTAGAACACCGCTTGAACCGCCACGTCATCGTCGATCGCAAAAGCCGCGGCGGTCGCCGCCGACTGGCCGAGAATCATGAACACCGGTTCCATCCGGATGGACCCGAAAGCGATGTGCGTGGAAGACAGGCTCCAGGGTACTAGCAGGTTCCGGCATTCTCCGGCCTTCGGCACGATGGCACGATACGAGATCGGATAAGGCCCGGGCACGGCGCGCTGGATATCGCCCTCGTTCTTCACCATGCCGTTGGAGACGATGCGCTGGCAGTTGTGCGAATCCATGGTGTAGGCACCCATCCCGATCGAGTCCTCCGCCGTCACCGTGCCCATGCAGTTCTTCTCGGTCATCACGTAGTCGGAGATCATGCGCCGCGCTTCGCGGATGTAGAGCTGGTGCGGCCAGTGCCCGTTGTCGAGGAACTCGTCCTTCGGCAGCCCCCACTGGCTCCACGCGCTGCGGATCGTCTCCGGCACGCGCGGGTGATTCTGCACCGTCCAGACCAGCCCGCGCTGCCAGTTCTCATGCTCCTTCGCGATCCGGATGCGCGTCGCATGGTCGGCATCGATCCATGAAGCCGTGGTCCCGCTGATGTAGTCGCAGGAAACCCCGGAGTCGTTGTTCGAATCGGTCTTTCCGTTCGGCACCGGCCGCGTCTTCCAGAAGCGGCTGGTCTGGCCAGCCTCGATCGCCCGGAAGAGGATCTCGTAGTCTGCCTCATCATATCCCTCGGGCTGCGGGATCATCACGCGGTTCGCCGCGATGTTGGTCAGACACATCCGGTAGCAATACGCCTGGATCAAGGAGTCCGCGGAACCGTTCGGACCCGCAGGTGCCGCATTCACCCCGGGCAGCAAGCCGCTGGCCGGATTCCCCGGGACAATCCAAGGGCTGATGCCGTCGGGAAGCTGGTTGCCATGAGTGACCGTCTGAATCCCGTTGATCGTTTCGCCATACTGGGAATTCGCCTCCCTCCCGCTGGTGTAGCTCACTCCCGCCTGTTTCATCAGGTCGCCCTCATAGGAGGCATCGATGAAGACCTTCGCTCGGAAGACATCGCCGGTTTGCGTGGCGATCTGGGTGATGCGGCCATCCGCCATCGACGTCGAAACAAGATGCCGGTTAAAATAAACCGGCACCTGCGCTTCCGCGGCCATCTCGTTGAAAACGGCCTCCGCCACTTTCGGCTCAAAGGTGAACTTGGCGGTGGAAAGGCCGTACTTGGCACCCACCCGGGTATAGAACTCCCGCGACATTCCCTGGATGTAAGCATCGCCGTTGTTACCGACATCCGTGTCGCCCAGTCCGCCCGAACTCAGCCCGCCGAGATGACCGTTGATCACCACAAGCGACACGGTCTTGCCCATGCGCGCCGCCTGCACCGCGGCCGTCACCCCTCCCGCCGCTCCGCCATAAACGCAGATGTCGGTTTCCACGACCCTGCTGCCACGGGCGGATGTCGCCATTGCAAGGATAAGGACGGGAAGACGCAGAAGGGACAAAAGCTCGATGGGTTTCATGACATGCCGGAACCGCGGCGCGCAGGCTTGGGACATGCGCGGAAAGCCGCAGGGCCCCGCAGTCTGGAGCCGGGGAGAAAGGCGCGAATCCCACTTAGGAGGGAGTGGACGGGAATTTTTTCCGCGACTTGCAGGGACCATGTCGCGGTATAGTGGTAGCGGTTTTTTCCCTGATGAGATTCTTCGCGATACTCCTGCTCTTGTTCATCCGGGTGGCCTCGCCGGCATCCGGCGAGCATCCCGCGAGGTCTCCCGTCCGCGAACTCCTCGCCACCGCCACGGCGGAAGGATTCACCGGCTCGCAGGTCACGGTGGAAGGCGTGGTGACTTGGGCGGATGCCGACGCAGGCCGCTACTTCTTCCTTCAGGACGGCACCGGCGGCATCCGCGTGAATTATGCGGAGGGCTCCGGTCCTGCGACGGGAGATCAACTCCGGGTCACGGGTCTCCTGAGTTCCGGGCCCTTCGCGCCCGTCATCGAAAGCGAATCCTTCGAGCGACTCGGAAAGGGAAAGATGCCAAAGGCGATGTTCGGCTCCGGAGGCGGGCTGCTCAACGGCGCCTTCAACGGGGAATGGGTCGAAACCGACGGCTGGATCCGCACGGCGGAGATGGTGGACGGCGATACGATGGTGGCGGTTCTCGACTCCGGCGCCTCGCGGATCAGCTTCCGCGTCAGCAATGTCAAAAGGATCAAGCCGGACACGATCATCGCCGCCAAGGTCCGGGTGCGAGGCGTGGCCAGCCCGATCCGCTCGCGCGAAGCGACCGGCCAGCTTGTGGAAGTGCAGGTGCTCGTATCGCGCGAGGAGGAGATCTTCTGGGGGCAGCGCGAAAAGATCTCGCCCTGGGACCAGCCTCCAACGCCCCTGCGCACCGCCTTCCGCTATCGCCCCGGCCAGACGCGCGGCGATCGCCTGAAGGTGCGCGGCAAGCTCGTCTATGTCTCCGGCGACACCGCCTGGCTGCATGATGGCGATGCCGGTCTGGCTCTGCGCGGCAGCGGGGTCTACGGCCTGAAGAGAGGCGACCGCGTGGAGGCAGTCGGCTTCCGCGACCTTCAGGATTTTCTGCCGGTGCTCTCGGATGTGATCGTCCGCCCCGATCCGGAGACGGAGATCGAACTTCACCCCAAGGAGCTTCCCGCGTGGGAACTCCAGAACGGCCTGCACCACGCGGACTACGTCGCGGTGTCGGGCACCTTGTTAGATCGGATCGAGACTCCGGCCGGAAGCGAACGACGTCAGCTCGTGCTCGCGCTGCAATCGCCGCGGGGCATGTTCACGGCGGAACTGGACACCTCCGGCTCAAGCCCTCCGCCGGAAGCGTGGGAGACCGGAAGCCTGCTGAAGGTGACCGGTATCTGCGCGGTTCAGACGGATCCGGCCGGCGATCCCGAGGGCTTCAAGTTGATCGTGCCGGATGTCGCCTCGATCACCGTTATCAAAGCAGCACCCTTCTTCACGGTGAGGCGCATGCTGATCCTCCTCAGCCTCACGCTCGGCGTGCTGCTGACGGTGGCGATCATCGCCTTTCTCCTGGCACGCCGGAACACCCGGCTGCGCACTGAAGTTCGCGAGCGCCAGGCGGTCGCGGCGGAACGCGGTCGCTTGGCAAGGGACCTGCACGACACGCTCGAGCAGGGTCTCACCGGCCTCCAATTGCAGATCCGCGGCATCGGGCTCTCCCTGAAGGATGCCCCCGAAATGCAGACCCGCCTCGACACGATGAGGGATCTGGTGAAACAATGCCGCACCGAGGTCCGGCAATCCATCTGGGATCTCCGTGCGGAAGCTTTGGAGGACTTCGACCTCGGCGATGCCCTCCAACGCATGGCCCAATCCTTGTTCCTAGGCTCCGGCACGCGGGTGGAGTTCCGCCAGCGCCGCGATGACCGGAAGATCCCCGGACTGATCGGCGACAACCTCCTGCGCATCGGCCAGGAGGCCATGACCAATGTCCTGAAACACGCGCGGGCCGGTGTCATCGAGATCGAATTGGTCACCACTGCCGACAGCGTGTTGCTCAGCGTGAGCGATGACGGCCGCGGCCTCTCGGCATGCTCCGCCGGAGAGGTGCGCCGCGGGCATTTCGGCCTGGTCGGCATGGAGGAACGCGCGGCTCGCCTCGGTGCCACCTTGGATGTCGAGAACCGCCCCGGCGGAGGCACCACCGTAAAGGTGGAAGTCCCGCTGCAACCCGAAACCCCGGCTCCGGAGATTCATGAAACCCAACCGCACCTATAAGATCCTCGTCGTGGACGACCACTTCGTGGTCCGCGCCGGACTTCGGGATATCCTCAGCCACGAGCCCGACTTCATCGTCGCGGGCGAAGCCGCCAACGGTCGTGAAGCCGTGACCGCCTACTCGCGCATCCTGCCCGATGTGACGGTCATGGACCTGCGGATGCCGGTCTGCGGCGGCCTCGAAGCCATCCGCCAGATCCGGGAAAAACATCCCGCCGCCCGCATCCTGGTCCTGAGCAGCTATGAAGGCGACGAGGACATCCATGCCGCTCTAACAGCCGGCGCGATGGGCTACATCCTGAAACACAGCTCCGACGACCAGATCACCCCCGCCATCCGCACGCTCCTTCAGGGCAAACGCTGGATTCCCCTGGAAGTGGCCGGCCATCTCGCCGCTCGCGAACGCGGCGAGATCCTCTCCGAACGCGAACGCGAGATCGTCCGCCTGCTCGTGCTGGGAGAAGCGAACAAACAGATCGGCGACACCCTGGGAATCACCGAACTCACGGTGAAGTCCCACATGAAGAACATCCTCGCGAAGCTCAAGGTGCGCGACCGCACCGAAGCCGTCACCGTCGCTCTCCGCCGCGGCATCGTCCACCTCCCCGGGGAATAAGGCAGGGATTTCTCTCCGAGAAGTCCGGCTGAGGCGATCCTTCTGCACCCTTAAAAACGAGTCCGGACGCCCTCAGAAGGGCGCCCGTCCTCCCCAACCTTTTCTTCATCCCGATCATCTCGTCACTTCCAGCCGCAGGAATTCCCGCGGCACCGAGCCCATCGCGGCACGCGAGCGCACGGTGACCTGCTGTTGCAGGTCCGCCTCCGCATCCGCGCTCGATTCCAGCCATGCATCCCCGGTCTGCCACACCTGCAGATCCGTACTAAGCTCCGGCACCCCCGCAAGCCCGGTCCCCGGTGCGCGCGGATAACTGATGGAGAAGTAGTCGACTCCTTCGACCTCCACCGTTCCCAGGGTCATGAACGAGCTTTCCGCCGAGAGCGGTTGATAACCCGAGAAGTACTCGACGAGGTTCACGATGCCATCGCGATCAGGATCGGCATCTTCTCCCGAAACCGCAGGATCCGCCAACTGCACCTCGCTGAAGTGATCCCTCTGCCAGTTGGCAAAGGGCGAGTCGTCGGGATCGACGATCACGAGCGATGCCTTCGCAGGCAGACCCGCCGCCATCCCCGCGGGCGGCAGCGCCTCCACCGTCAAGGTCTCCGGCCCTTCGCGGAGCGAGTCGAACTTCGGTGTGATCACCAGGCTCGCCGAAGAGGCACCGGCCGGAATCGTGATGCTCGCAGGCAATAGATCATAGTCGCTGCCATTCACCGCATCCCCGCCAAGGCTCAGGTTCACCACCAGCGCCTGCGCCAGCGGGCCGGTGCGCCCCACCGTGACGACCGAAGTCCGCGACGCGCCACCCGCCGTTGCCGGTTCTCCCGCCCGTCCGTTGCTGGCACGCAACATCACCGTCGGCAGACCCACACCTACCGCATCCGCAATCACGAAGCCGTTGGTCCCCGTCGTGGCGATCACCACGCTGTTATCGATACCTGCTGCCAAGGGGAAGTCGCCGAGCTTGAACCAGATTCCGCCGTTGATCGTCTGGTCCACGGTAACCGTCGTACTTCCTTCCGCGTGATGGATCGTGACAGGCACATTGCTGGCGCGGTTGGCGAGCGAACTCCAGCGCAGGTAAACCGGATAGGTTCCAGTTTGGGGGATATCAGGGACGTAGGTCATCGTCTTCAACCCCTTGTCGATATTGCCATCGGTCAAATAATTGGCCAGATAAGCTCCCGGAGTGGAGTTGCTGGACGTCCACAACCCTTCCGCCAGCGCCGCGAACTCATCCACGACGATCGGCGGCAGCGGCACGGCCGGCATGCCGGTGCTCGCCAGCAACGTGGGGATCAGGAAGGAGGCTTCCCCTTGGGCCGATGGATGAAGCCCGTCGGGCACGTAGAAGTAGAATTCGGACTCCTCCTGATCGAGCACCGCTTGCCAGGCCGGATGGTGGTCGATCAAGGTAAGCCCCCGCTCCATCGCCACATCGCGGTAGATCTGCTGGTAATGCTCCAGGTTCGGCCTCCAACCCGGATCGCCCTCCGGCCTACCGATCACCGGGTTCATCACCTGCAAGATGATCTCGCACTGCGGGCTCACGACCAAAATCCCGTCGATCATCGCTTCGAGATTCGCCCGTGCTTCAGGGATCGATATGTCCAACCGTGCCACCGCATCGTTCACGGCGAACTCGATGAACACCGCATCCGGAACCACGGACAGCACCTGTGCTTGAAGATTGGCAATGCCCCAATCGGATGCCATGCCCCCGCTCGCGCGGTTGAAAAAGGTTCCCTGACCCGGCCACGCGGAATCGGCGATCAATCTCAATTGTGTCGGCCAACTACCGCTCGCGGTCAAACTCGTGCCATAGAAAACGATCTTCTGCTGCAAGCCCGCACCCAGCTTTTGGACGAAGCGGCTCTTCGACGGCAAGGCCCCCGCGGGCCGGTCGCTCAAGGTCACCGTCGCCGAAGTCGCGGGCGGAAGGATATAGCTGTCATCCGGTTCCAGCGTCAGCGTGACGGTTTCCGGCTCCTCCGATAGCGAATCCGTGTATGCCGGCACCGGAATGAGCACCGAAGAAGCTCCCGCGGGAATCAGCACCGAGGCGGGGATCTCCGGATAATCGACACCGCTCGTCGCACTACCGCTCGCACTAAGATAGACCCGCAGCGCCGCCGTGGTCTCCCCTTCCCTGGTGAGCGTGAAACCGCCGGTTAGATCCGCGCCGGGACTGGGCTCCTGGGAGGTGGCACCGCTCAAGGTCAGCGTGATGTTCACCGGATCAGGCTCGGGATCCTCGGCAACCGGCAGCACATCATCGAGCGTGGTCCCGAAACGAAGCTCGTCATAGGCCACTGTTTGGCTGGTTGCTCCGTTACCCGGACCGAACTGGATCCCGTTCCCCGAAGTCAGCGTGAAGGTGCCCGAATTCACCGGAGCATCCGACACGCGCGACGTGACGTTCGCGGGTCCGGTGCCGATCAAAGCAGTGTCCAGTTCCGCATCCGTGAAGCCGCCGTCCTTGAAGAAATCGAACTGCGCCGCGCTCAACACGAAGGTCGTCGCTTGCCCGGGAGTCCCCGCGGCCAGCGGCATGCCCACACGCGTGAAACGCCCGATCACCACATAGTCGGTCCCGGTCGCGAGCGTGGTCGTGGACGCCGTGTTGAGGTTGTTCGCATCATACTGGCTTCCGGTGAAGGTATTACCCACGCTGTCTGCATAGGTGTGGAAATACGAACCCGCTCCTCCCGTGGTGGCGGTCGCATTCACCCTCAACGAGGCGACTGAAGCCGAATTCTGCGTGGTAGCGAGCCTGACCAGATAACTGCTGTAAAGCGTGCCCGTCACCGTCGGCCCGTTGTAGGCGAATCCGATATAGGACGGCCTCCCGGTCGCATCGCTGTAGAGCCCGCTGCCCCCGCCGGTCACCAGGTTGCTGAAAGTCAGCCCGGTCGCCTCGAAGACATTGGCATTCGCCCCGGTACCCGCGCTGGTGATGACGCCCGCGGGATCGAGGCCTTGGGCACTGGCACCCACCGTTTGTCCGGGAAGCGGCCCCGCGGCATAGCCGTCGAAGCCCTGATAAGCGACCAGATCGGCCGCGGATTGCGAGACCGCCGCGGCAAGGATGGCGACGGTCCAAGGGTAGCTGGATTTCATGGGTTTTGGGTCCGTGAAATCTGTCTGATAACCCGACCGCCATCATCCCACTTTAGGGGTAGCCCCTCCGCAACACCCGGCCAACGTGCCCCCTTCCAAAGGAAAGGCTCCGCCGGATCACCGGCGGAGCCTCTTCATTGAATCTTGGAACTTATAACTTGGAACTTCAGTACCGGTAGTGTTCCGCCTTGTAGGGCCCTTCCAC
>CAMLOZ010000103.1 GCA_946481625.1 uncultured Haloferula sp.
CTGTCGGCTGGCGCCGTGCTTCTTGTCCCAGCCGGCCTTGACCTCGATCACGCCGGCGGGGCGGAAGTAGGCCCACCAGAATTCCTCCTCGCGGGTCCATGAAACTTTGACCGCCTTGCCGACGGCCTTGGCAAGGCGAGCGGCTTCGACCGCAGCCTCGCCGCTGTGCTTGCCGCCGTAGCCGGAGCCGGTGTCGGGAACGATCACGCGGACTTTTTCCGGCGGGAGGGAGAAGGCGCTGACGAGTTCGTCCTTCACGCCGAAGGGGCGCTGGGAGCCGGTCCACGCGGTGAGCTTTTCGTCCTTCCATTCGGCAAGGCCGGCGCGGGTTTCGAGCGGGCAATGCGCGATGTATTCGACGGTGTAGGTGGCCTCAAGTTTGCCGGGAGCGGAAGCGAGTGCCTCGTCGATCCGTTTGCCTTGGTCGCCGCGGTCGAAGTTGTTCTTCAGCAACTCCCAGAGCTTCTCGTTCGAGGGGCCGTCGCCGCCTTCCCATTCGGCGACGAGAGCTTCAAGGGCTTGTTGGGCGAGAGCGGGATTCGGCGCGGTGACGCCGACAAACTCGCCATCGCGGACCACGGTGACGCCGTCGATGGCCTTCGCTTTCGAATCGTCGAGTGACTTCAGTTTCGCACCGTAGGCGGGCGGGCGGAGCACCCTGCCATGCAACATGCCGGGAAAGGACATGTCGGTGGTGAAGCGGTGCTTGCCGGTGACGAAGTCGCGACCGTCGATCTTCGGCACGGAAGTTCCGGCGACCTTCCACTCTGTGGCGGGCTTGAGCTTGGTTTCCCCGGTGACGGTGGCCATCAGCTTTCGGCCTTTGGCGAGATCGGCGAACGTCACCGAGCGACCGTCCTTGTGGAGAACCTTTCCATCTGTGGCGGAGAGGTCGGCGCGATCCACCTTCCATTGGTCCTTGGCAAGGTCGAGCAGGGCCTCGCGGGCAGCGGCTCCGACCTTCCGGAGATGCAGCGCCATGTCCGGCGTGCTGCGGCTGCCGAAGGTGCCCATGTCGAAAGGAACCAAGTCGGTATCGGCCATCAGCATGCGGATGCGGTCGATGGGGATGTGCAGCTCTTCCGCGATCGCTTGGGCAAGCGAGGTGCGGATGTTCTGGCCGACCTCGGTCTTGCCGGTGAAGACCTGCACGATGCCATCCTCGCCGATATGGATCCAGGCGCTCACCTCCATCGGACGCGGGGGGCCACCGCGACGGCCGCGGCGTTCCTGGGCCGGGAGCGGCGGGACGAGGAAGGCGATCAGAATGCCGCCGCCAAGGAGCTTGAAGAAGCGGCGGCGGTCGAGAGCGAGAGGTTCGGTCGCACTCATCGGGCGGCGGAAGCGAGGGTTTCCGAGGCGGCCTTCACCGCGGCGCGGATGTTGTTGTAGACGCCGCAACGGCAGATGTTGCCGTCCATCGCGGCGAGGAATTGCTCTTCGGTGGGGTGCGGGTGCTCTTCGAGGAGGGCAACCGCGGAGAGGATCATGCCGCAGGTGCAGTAGCCGCACTGGAGGGCATCGGCATCGAGAAAGGCTTGTTGCACCGGGTGGAGTTTGCCGTCCTGTTCCAGGCCTTCGATGGTGCGGATCTTCGCAGTGCCGATTGATCCGGCAGGGGCGCGGCAAGAACGGACCGGCTTGCCATCGACCAGCACGGTGCAGGCACCGCATTGACCTTCGCCGCAGCCGGGCTTGCAGCCGGTGAGCTGGAGATCATCGCGCAGCACGCTGAGCAGGGTGCGATCCGCATCCGCTTCGAGCGGCAAGTCGCGACCGTTGACGTGGAGACGGGTGACGGTGGCCATGGGTTTTTCAGGAGTGATACCCTTGCGCGGGTCGCGCGGGGATCAAGGTGAAACCGGAGCAAGCGCGAGGCGGTTGCGGTGCCATCATTCGCGGATTGCCGGAATCTTGCGGACCCGCTAGCAACATGCAACCTTCCTCAGAAGGTCGCTCGCTTGCTCCCAAGCGGTTGTCGGCGCAATCGCAACTGATCGCTGGCAGGGGCTTTCATTGACGATGAGGACACAGCTTCAGCGGTTTCCCCGATCCGATACCTCCTGCATGACCCTGCCCGGCCGGAGAATTTTTTGAGCGCTACGATCTGGTCCGGTGACTCCGCTTCGCTGCGTCACGGCTTTTATACCGGTGGTTCAAACTGTTTGCCGGATGTCACCGGCGGGACGCCGGCGCTCCTTGAGGCAGACGCCGCTACGCCACCTGCCGGTCCACGTCCACACGGAGATTCCCGATGATGAAGTCTTGGCGATCCGGGGTGTTCTTGCCCATGTAGAAGGCGAGGAGCTCCTTGGTCCCCTTCCCTTCCTCGAACTCGACGGGGTCGAGCTTCATGTCCGGGCCGATCATGAACTTGAACTCGTCCGGGGAGATTTCACCGAGGCCCTTGAAGCGGGTGATCTCGGAGGACTTGCCGAGTTTCGCGAGGGCCTTCTCCTTCGCTTCCTCGTCGTAGCAGTAGATCGTTTCCTTCTTGTTGCGGACGCGGAAGAGCGGCGTCTGGAGGATGAAGAGGTGACCCTCGCGGATGACCTCGGGGAAGAACTGGAGGAAGAAGGTGAGCAAGAGGAGACGGATGTGCATGCCGTCCACATCGGCATCGGTGGCGATGACGACCTTGTTGTAGCGGAGCTCCTCGATGCCATCCTCGATGCCGAGAGCGGCCTGAAGGAGGGCGAACTCCTCGTTCTCGTAAACGATCTTCTTGGCGAGGCCGAAGGTGTTGAGCGGCTTGCCGCGGAGCGAGAAGACAGCCTGCGTTTCCACATCGCGGCTCTTGGTGATCGAGCCGGAAGCGGAGTCGCCCTCGGTGATGAAGAGGGTGCTGTCGAGGCGCTGCTTGTGCTTCGAATCGAGGTGAGCGCGGCAATCGCGAAGCTTTTTGTTGTGAACCTTCGCCTGGCGGGCGCGCTCGCGGGCGATCTTCTGGATGCCCTTCAGGTCCTTGCGCTCGCGTTCGGCGGCCTGGATCCGCTTCTGGATCGCCTCCGCGACCTTCGGATGCTTGTGCAGGTAGTTGTCGAGGTGTTGCTTGAGGAAGTTCCCGACGAAGGTGCGGATCGACTCGCCGTCCGGCACCATCGACGCGGAGCCCAGCTTGGTCTTGGTCTGGGACTCAAAGACGGGCTCGACGATGCGCACGCAAACCGCGGCCTCGATGCCGGCGCGGATGTCCGCGGGGTCGTACTGCTTCTTGTAGAAGGTGCGGACCGCGTTCACGAGACCTTCGCGGAAGGCCTGCAAGTGGGTGCCGCCCTGGGTGGTGTTCTGACCGTTGACGAAGGTGTAGTACTCCTCCCCGCTCTCGGCGGTGTGGGTGAAGGCGATTTCGATATCGTCGCCCTTGAGGTGAATCGGATCGTAGAGCGCCTCGCTCTCCATTTCCTCACGGAGCAGATCCAGAAGGCCGTCCTTCGATTTGAACTTCTTGCCGTTGAACAGGATCGTAAGACCAGGATTAAGGTAAGAGTAGTAGCGGCACATCTTCTCGACGATGGCCTCCTTGAACTTCGCCTTGGCCGGGAAGATGGAGCGGTCGATCTCGAAGGCGAGGCGGGTACCCGAAGGAGCCTCCTCCTTGCGCGGATATTTCATGTCCTCGGTCACGACGCCCTTCGAGAACTCGATGGCCTTCGTCTGTCCATCGCGCCAGGCTTGGATCTCGAAGAAGTCGGCCAGCGCGTTGACCGCCTTGATACCGACGCCGTTGAGGCCGACGGATTTCTTGAACGCCTCGCTGTCGTACTTGGCACCCGTGTTGATCTGGGCGGCGCAGTCGTAGAGCTTGCCGAGGGGAATGCCGCGGCCGAAGTCGCGGACTTCGACGCGACCTTCGTCGTCGATATCGACCCGGATCTCCTTGCCGTAGCCCATGATATGCTCGTCGATCGAGTTGTCGATGACCTCCTTGAGCAGGATGTAGATGCCGTCGTCCGGCGAGGAACCGTCGCCAAGCTTGCCGATGTACATGCCGGGGCGGAGGCGGATGTGTTCGCGCCAATCGAGGGACTTGATATCGGCTTCGGTGTATTCGGCGGCCATGGGGATGTTTCGGGAATCCTGAGGAATCCCGGAGCGGGTGGCAAGCGCAGGGGCGGCCGGCAGGAATCACCCCGCAAAAGCCCGGTCAGCGGAGGGCCGGCCGGACCGCATCCCAGCGACGTTTGAAGGCGGCGGAGTTGGAGGCCAGCTTGTTCCCCGCTTCCTTGGCCCGCTCGGCGTTCCCGGCCAGAAGGTCGAAGGCGATGGCCTGTTCGTGGCGGCGGAGGCGTTCCAGTTCGCTCGAGGTCCCCTTCACCAGAGTCCGGTGGAGGGCGATCATGCTATCCGGCGAAAGCTCGCTCCATGAAACGTCGCGCGGATTGCCGGCGGCATCGACGGTGCGCAAGCCTCCGGCGCGGGTGCCGGTGATCTTCTCGAGCTTGGTGGCATCGCGAAGTTCAAGCGGGAAGACTGCCTGCGGCGACCTGAGTTTGTCCTCGAGTTCGCCGAGGAACGCCTCCGCCGCCTCTGCGAGCAGCAGGGTCGCGGTAATGCGGGCGTCGTCGCCCTCGGCCTCCTTCAGGAGTGCGGCGGCATCGGCGAAGCGGCACTCGGCGGCAGCCGCGTGGACGGCAGCCAAGGGATCGGCCGGATCCACGGCGGGCCGGTCGCCGCCGGGCGGATCAAGGGTGGCAGGCCCCGCGGCTTCCAGCAGGCGGGCGTGCTTTTCCAGATCGAGCTGCAAAGCACGGATATTGAAACGCGCGCGACCTTTGGTCTTCAGACCGGAGTGCACCGCGTGAAGTTCATCGGCGAGGCTGCGGCAGGTCGCGGCATCGGCGGGAAGCTTGTCGGGAACGACCTCCTTCAAGGTCTGGAGATCGGTAAGGTAGCCCGCCACGATGCTGCGATAAGGTTCCACCCATATATCGGGGCCCTTGGCTTCCACTGCCATGAGCGCTTCGAAATGGGGACGTGCCGTGTCCGGCATGCCCTGCTCCCAGTTTTTCAATCCGTGAAGAAGCGCCGCCATCAGCGTCGCCCCTGTCGGTGCAGGTGCGGACTCCGGCCGGATCACGGGGCGCGGCCCCTTGATTTTGTCGAGCGCCATCATCAGTCCCTCGCTGACCTGGCTATCGACCCCGGGAGCATTCGAGAGATGAGTGATCGCCTTGGTCGCCTCCTGGCGCGCGTCGTCGGACGATCCGTTCAGGAAGGCGCAGACGACCACCTGGCAGGCGGCCCAAGAGCCGGTCGGCTCGAGCACACCCGAATCATCGCGCACGGCGGAGAACAGAAGTCCGGCCTTCGCATAATCGCCGGCCCGCAGAGCTTCACCGGCTTCGCGATACGCGCTGCCCGCGCGCTGTCCATCCGAGCCGTCCTTGCCCGGCGACTTGCCGGAAGAGGCAAGGGACGAAGGTCCGGAAACCACCGGCTCCTCCTGCTGCGAGCGGCCGACCCACCACACTCCGAAGGCAAGCGCCACCAGAACCATGATGCCCGCAACGATCAGCGACATCTTCTCGCGACGGCGGTTCGCGGCCTGGCGGGCGACCGAGGCGGGGGTCACCGGCACCCCGGAAGCGAGGCGCTGACGGGCGGTCTCCAGCGCGGAGAGCAAATCGTTGTAGGACCGGAATCGCTGGTTCGGATCGTGAGCCATCGCGCGGTCCACGGCGAGGCAGGTATCGAGGCTGACCCACGGGGCCATCTTCGCCAGCGGCAGGACGCGGCGTTTCGCTTCCCGGAGCTTGTTGGTATCCATCGACTCCTCGTCGCAGGGAGGCTTGCCCGCGAGCGCGTGGTAGATGGTCGCCCCGAAAGCGTAGATGTCCGAACGGAAGTCCTCCGGCTGGCCCTCGATGGTTTCCGGGGGGACGTAGTAAGGGGTGGCCCAGATCTCGGCGGCCTTGGCCTTGCCGCCCTTCGTCACCAAGGCGAGGCCGAAATCGACGATCTTCGCATTGCCGGAGACATCCAGCAGGATATTGCCGGGCTTCACGTCGCGGTGGATCAGGCCGGCCGACTGGGCGGCCTTGAGACCCTCCGCGATCTGGATCGCCAGCGGCAGCATCTCCCCCTCCGGAATCGAGCCTCGCTCGCGGATGTGGTGCTCAAAGTGCCCGCCACCGACCAGCTCCATCGCGATGTAGAAACGACCGAAGGCTCGGCCGGTGGTGAACACACGGACAACATGCGGATGGCTGAAGGAGGCGGTGATGCGCGCCTCTTCCTCGAAGGCGCTGATGCGGTTCTCGTTCGCGCCGTATTCCTCGTTGAGAATCTTGACCACCACCTCGCGGTCGAGGGTGTTGTCATGCGCGATGAAGACCACGCTCATGCCACCGATGGCGTGGCGGCGAAGCAGGGTGTAAGGCCCGAATTCGCGCTTCACGCGGGTGTGCTTGCCGCAGGAGGGGCATTCCACGTTCGAGAACGGGGCGACCTGCGACACGTCCATGGTCGTCCCACAGGCATGACAGTAAGCGATTTCCGGTTCCCCCTCGGGCATGGCCGAGCGTAGCTACGCGCGTGCCGGGTGGAAACTTCAATTCCCGTGAAGTTCGTGAAATGCGCGTGAAGCGGCGGCGGGACGATCCTCCCGCCGATTGACAATCCCGGCCCGCCACCCCAAGCCTGCCGCGGATGGAACTGCGCGTGGAGAGCAATGCCGGGATGCGGCTGGATGCCTGGCTGGCGGCGAATCTGCCGGACCTCTCGCGTTCGCGCATCCAGGAGCTGATCCGCGAGCAATTCATCCTGCGGAACGGCGAGCCCGCCAAGCCGCGCGATGCGGTGGCGGTCGGCGACCGGCTAAGCATCGCCATCCCGGAAGCGGTGCCTGCGGAGGCGCAACCGGAGGATATCCCGCTTTCGATCCTCTACGAAGACGAGCATCTGGTGGTGCTCGACAAGGAATCGGGGATCGTGGTCCACCCCGCCGCGGGCAACCCGGACGGGACGCTGGTCAACGCGCTGCTGCATCACTGCAAGGGCCAGCTTTCCGGTATCGGCGGGGTCGAGCGCCCGGGAATCGTGCACCGTTTGGACAAGGACACCTCCGGCTGCCTGGTGGTCGCGAAGACGGATGTCGCGCACCAATCGCTCACCACCCAGTTTTCCGGCCGGACGATGGAGAAACTCTACCTGGCGGTCGTGCAAGGCATCCCCTCCCCGGCCAAGGACACGGTCTTCACCCACATCGGACGCCATCCGGTGAACCGGCAGAAGATGGCGGTGGTGAATCCACCGGGAGGCAAGCCGGCGATCACGGACTACGAGATCCTCTCGATCGACCGCTCGACCGGGTCATCGCTCGTGCTCTGCCACCTGCACACCGGGCGGACCCACCAGATCCGGGTGCACCTCCTGCACAAGGGCTGCCCCCTGATCGGCGATCCGATCTACGCCAAGCCGGAGCGGCAGACGGCGAAGCCGGGGCGGCTGATGCTGCATGCGTGGCGGCTGGCCTTCGACCATCCGGTGACCGGCAAGCGGCTGAAGTTCGAGGCGCAGATCCCGCCGGAATACACGCCGTGGTTGCTGGCGATGGACAGGGAGATGCCTCAACCGTAACGCAAGACGCGCGACAGAAACCGCCGCGCCTGCCCGGACTCCGGACTCTCGAACCACTGAGCAGGAGGCGCGGCTTCCACCACTTTCCCGGCCGCCAGGAATGCGACCGTATCCCCGACCGCCCGGGCGAAGCCCATTTCATGGGTGCTGAGGATGATGCGCTGGCCTTCCTCGGCAAGTTCCTGGATCAACTCCAGCACCTCCGCGGTCATCTCGGGATCAAGGGCCGAAGTGGGTTCGTCGAGGAAAAGGACTTCCGGCCCCGCCGCCACGGCACGGGCGATGCCCACCCGCTGCTGTTGGCCGCCGGAGAGCTCGGCGGGGCGCTTGCGGGCGTGGTCCAGCAGGCCGAAGCGCTTGAGGGCGGCCTCCGCGGTTTCCTTGGCCTTGGCCGGGGACATGCGATGCACTTCCTCAAGCGGCAGCGTGAGATTGCGGAGGGCTGTCAGATGCGGGAAGAGATTGAACTGCTGGAAGAGGAAGCCATTCCGGCGGCGGTAGGCAAGGAGGCCGGCCTCGCTGGTCGGGAGGGGCTGATCGCGGATGACCACTTGGCCTTCATCGGGCGTCTCGAGCCCGCCGAGCACCCGCAGCAGCGTGCTCTTGCCACCGCCGGAAGGCCCGACCAGCACCAGCACCTTGCCACCGGGGACTTGCAGGTCCAGGCTGTCCAGAGCGGCGTGATCGCCGAAGCGTTTGGTCAGTCCCGTGATTTCAAGTTTCATCGCGGAAGCGGCGTTCGAGGCGGTGGGAAAGATAGGCGACCGGTGCTGTTAGAACGAGGTAGCCGAGGGCGAGCGGCACGTAGGCCTCGAGGCCGCCATAGGTGCGGGAGGTGTAAACCTTCGCCTGGTAGGCGAACTCCTGGACCCCGATCACGCTGAGCAGGGAGGAATCCTTGATCAGGGAAACGAACTGTCCCGCGACCGCCGGCAACACACGGCGCAGCGCCTGCGGAAAGATCACGTGCCGATAGACCTGCATCCGGTCGAAGCCGACCGCGCGGGCGGATTCCCACTGGGTGCGCGGGATGCTCTCGACGCCGCCGCGGAGGATCTCGCCGAGATAGGCACCCTCGAACAGCGACAGCAGGATCATGCCGATCACCAGCTTGTCGTTCCAGCCCATCGATTCCAGCGAACGGGACATCAGCGGCGCGAAGATCACGAAGTAGCCGACGAGCAATTGCACCAGCAAGGGCGTGTCGCGCACGAATTCGAGAAAAAGCCGGCAGGTCCACTTCACGGCCGGGAGCGGGCTCCGCTGGCCGAGCATCAGCAGCACGCCCACCAGCAAGCTGCCAACCAGCGCACCGAGCGAAAGCACCAGCGTGCACCACCACCCGGACATCAGGAGCCCGCGGTATTGCCAGGGCTTCGACCAATCCCAGTCCGGGCTCAGCTTCGAGAAAACCAGGGTGCACAG
>CAMLOZ010000104.1 GCA_946481625.1 uncultured Haloferula sp.
GGCGCAGTTCGGTGCCGGCGAGGTCGGGCAGATGTCGATCGATTGGCAAGGACGCCGGGGTGCCTATGGCAACCTCGGGGCGTTGGAAGATTACGTGGGCAACAACGAGATCGCGGCCGATGCGCGCCAGGTTTACCTGGATGCGGGGATCGAGCGGCATCTGCCGGAGTGCACGCCGGCGGCGCTGGCGAAGGCGGCGTTGCTGGGCGACGAGATCGCGCTCGGGATCTGGGACAGCGTGGCGGCGAAGCTGGCGACGGCGATCATGAACTGCTGCTGGCTGCTGAACCCGCAGGCGATCATCATCGGCGGCGGCGTGGCGAAGGCCGGAGACATTCTCTTCAATCCGCTAACGGCACACCTTTACGCGCAGCTTTCGGCTCCGTTCAAAGAGCACCTGATGATCCTGCCGGCACGCTTCGGGAACGAGGCGGGAATGGTCGGTGCGGCAGCGCTGGCCTTGGAGGAGGCGGGGGTTGTGTTGCAACCGTGAGGTGGGCGCCGTTTGCGAGCGGCACGCCTCTTGGTCTCCCGCCGAAGGCTGTTACAACGGCGAGTGCCTGTGAAGGGGCTACCATCACCTCGTGAAACCGATGGATGCCCCATGGAGCCGGCTACCAGACTCGAACTGGTGACCTGATGATTACAAATCAACTGCTCTACCAACTGAGCTAAGCCGGCGGCACCGTGGGTCCTGCGGCGGCATGACCGCCGCAGGCGCAGCGGTGTAGCGCGGGCGCGGGCCGGGAGAAAGCCCTAATTTTCCCCGGTAGCGGGAGAATCGAACGGAGGCTCCTCCCCCCTTTTCGTTGGAGATTCGATTTCAAGCTCACCGGGCGGGTTTCCCGCGGGTTTGATGCATTGAATTCCGTTCGTCCCGGAGGGTCTCCGCGCGCATGCCGCTTGCTCCGGAAGGGGTGGAAATGCCTACTGCCTTGAAGCCTGCCCATGCGATTCCTCCTCTGCCTTCTGATTTCCATTTCTTTCGCAAGCGCGTTCGAGCGCAGCCCGGTGGTCAAGGCGGCGGACAGGCCCGAACGGGTCAAACGGATCGGCAAAGGCCACTGGTTCCTCGACTTCGGCGAGGCGACATTCGGGACGGTCGAGCTGACCTCGCCGGACAGCCGGGGGAAGAAGGTGATACTGCACATGGGCGAGGCGCTGACGGACGACGGCAGGGTCCAGCGCAATCCAAGCGGAACCGTGCGGTACCAGCAACATGAGGTGACTCTGCGGCCATGGACCGCGGTGCGACCCCAATTGAGTTGGCAGCCGCCGGAATGGATGAAGGAGGAATTCCTGAGCCTGCCGGACGGTTGCCCGGAAATAATGCCCTTCCGCTATGTGGAGATCGAGGGTGCTCCCCCCTCGTTCCGGGCGGAACAGGTGAGGCGAATCTCCTGGAGCGTTCCCTTCAAGGCGCATGCATCCTCCTTCGAATCCTCCAGCCCGGAACTCAATGCGGTGTGGAAGCTCTGCAAGCATTCGGTCAAGGCGACCAGCTTCATGGGCTTGTACGTCGATGGCGACCGCGAGCGGAAGCCCTACGAGGCGGACGTCCTGATCAACCAGCTTTCGCACTACTGCCTGGATGCGCGCTACGACACGGCACGGCTGACGCACGAATACCTGTTAGAGAAACCGACCTGGCCGACGGAATGGCGCCTGCAATCGGTAATCCTGGGCTGGCACGATTTCCTGTGGTCGGGCAACGACCGTTCGCTGCGGCGGAACTTCGAGGCGCTGAAAGGCCGTGCGATGTGCGAGCGCCGGACGACGGAGGGCTTGTTCCTCGGCTGGAACGACGGCGAGCCGAGAGACATCGTCGACTGGCCATCCAACGAAAGGGACGACTACGACATGGAGCCCGGCGTGAAGACGGCGGTGACGGCCTTCCACTACCGCTCGCTGGTGCTTCTTGAAAAGATTGCCAGCCATCTGGGCAGAACCGCCGATGCGCGGGAGTTCGCCGCGATGGCCGCGCAGACCAAGGAGGCGGTGAACGCGCGGCTCTGGGACGAGGCACGCGGCTGCTATGTGGACGGCCTCGATCCCGAGACAGGCAGGGTCAGCGCCCATGCTTCCGCGCATGCGAATTTCTTCCCCCTGGCGCTCGGACTGGTGCCGGAAGACCGGGTGAGCCGGGTGACCGCCTACGTGAAGCAGCGCGGCATGGCATGCAGCGTGTACGGCGCGCAGTTCCTTCTGGAAGGTCTCTACGATGCAGGCGAGGCCGAGTACGCGCTTTCCTTGCTGGTGTCCCGCGACAAGCGCTCGTGGCTGAACATGTCGGAGAAGGTGGGTTCGACGATCACCCTCGAAGCGTGGGATCCTTCGTTGAAGCCGAACCTGGATTGGAACCACGCCTGGGGCACGGCACCCGCCAACATCATCGCCCGGCGCCTGATGGGGATCGAACCACTGGAGCCCGGCTTCAAGCGATTCCGGGTGCAGCCGCAGACCGCCTCGCTGGAGAAGGCCAAGATCCGGATGCCGACGCCCAAGGGGGCCGTGCTGTTGGATATCCGCGGCAGGGATGCCGCCTCATGGAGAGCCAAGCTGTCGGTGCCCGCCGGGACCACGGCCGAGTTTCAAGTCCCTTTCCCCGGCGAGATCGTGACGGAAGGTACCGGCAAGGCTTCACATCTGCCTACAGAGGGCGACCGGAAAATCCTCGGTTTGGGATCCGGCAATTGGATCATCCGGATGCGGAAGTGAGCTTTCGCACCGCTTCCCCATTAAGGGGGAGACCGGGGGATTTGGGTTGAGTGCACGGTGGCTTTGGGGGCTTATCCTGCCGAATTCCGCGCTTCTGCGGATTCACAAAAACCGCCTACTCCCCTATGCATTCCCGATTCCTTCCCTTGGCAAACGCGGTGATCGCCCCGTTCTTGATCGGTGGCGCCAGCGCTGTGGTGATCGACACCTTCAGCGACGGCAGCCTGTCCGAATACACCAGCACCCGCGTGCTGGACAACAGCGTCGCCACCGCGAACATCAGCTTCTCGTCATCGACCGGCAGCTTGGTTTCGACCTACGATTCGGGCACCTCTGCGGCCGAGCAGGTGCTCCTGCTCCGGAACGACTTCAGCCTCGCGGTCGGTCAGACGCTGACCATCGACACCGCTTTCGCCACGACGAGCACGCAGATGGATTTCGGCCTCGCCATCGCGGGTGCCGCCGCGATTACGTCCGCATCCTCGGGAGACACGGACACGCGGGACCTGAGCAACTTCCTTGCGATCTATGTCCGGCCTTCCCAGGACGCCGTCCGCGTGACCAGTTCCAACAACGGCGTGGTCACCACCGGCTCGGGCATTCTCGGCACGGCTGAAACACTGGTTTCCCAGCTCTACATCACACGGGTGACCTCCACGGAGTTCACCGTGGGATACGTCGATACGAGCGCGGTCAGCCATGATGCCCTGACGGTGAATTTCACGGCGACGGACCTGGGCAGCCAGATCGGCTTCTATGGTGACATGCGCACGGCTTCCACGAGCCTCGGTTCTCTGGACAATCTGGCGATCGTTCCCGAGCCTTCGGCAGCCTTGCTTGGCGGGTTGGGCCTGTTCGCCCTGCTGCGCCGTCGTCGCGGGTAGGTTTTCTGCCAGGTGCGACAGGCGATTTTCCCAAGCCGGCGGCTCGCAAGAGCGCCGGTTTTTTGCCAGCTTGCGAGCATGTCCGTTTGCGCCGCGTTTGCCGCATTGTTCCGGCGCAGCCTTCCCGCCGCCTTGCCGGTACTTCCGGTGTCCTTGCAGGCGCAGCCCCATCCCTATCAGGCGGACAAGCATACGCTGCACCTCTGGCATCTCGATGAAACGGCCGCACCCTTCGCCGATGCGGTGCCTGCACCGATCCCCCTGACGGGCCTTCTCAACGGAGCGCGTGCCGGGGAGCCCTCGCTGCCGGGATTCGGGGCGGCCGTCTCGTTTCTCGCCGATGCCGGCGGGATTCCGGGGAGTTCGGACTTCCGCGGCGCGATCCTGTCCGCCGCCTCCACCTTGGCAAACAGCGGCCAGGACAACGTCCCGGAGGGATTCCGTTATGGAGGGGAGGATGGAGCATTCACCTTCGAGTTGCTCGTGCGACCCGACGCGAGGCCGCAGGATGCCAAGGTGGTCGCGCTGGGATTGATCTCGATGGATGGCGACGGCGGCGACCGCATCTTCAATTTCCGGATCGAGAAGCAAGGTTTCCTCGCGTTCATCACCCTGCCGCATTGCGGGGCGACCGGCGGCGGCCTCGCTTCGATCCCGACTTCCGGTCCACACGCCTACCGGGTCGGAGACTGGTTTCACGTGGCTGTCACCTATGATGGCAATGCCGGCGTCACCAACAACCTGAAGCTGTATTGGACGCGGATCGGCAGCCAGGCGGACCGTGCCAATCTGATCGGCCGCGGCACCCTGTCGAACGACCTGAATGGGAACACGGGCGACTTCGCGATCGGAAACGAGGCGCGGTCGTTTTCCGGCAATGCGGAGGGCGAGCCTTTCCCCGGCTTGATCGACGAAGTCCGTATCAGTTCGGTGGCGAGGGATCCGACCGACTATTTCTTCATTCCCCTCGAATCGCGCAAAGCCTCGGGAGAGTCCGCCGCCAGCGCCTCCTCGACAACTTTGCCCGAGAAGCTCGACCTGAAGCTCTCGAACGTGCTGGTGGATGCGTCCGCCGCGACGCTTCCGAAACCGGGCGACACGTTGAAGCTCGGGTCCGGGCTGCACCGCTTGGACTTCGATTTCGGGTTCGACCCCGAACGGATGGACACGGACGTGAAGTTGCGTTGCCAGTTGGAGGGCATCGACGAGCGCTGGCGAGAGACGGAGCGCGGGATGAGCATCATTTACCAAGCGCTCGATTCGGACAGCCGCGTGATTTCCCAAGCGAGCTTTCCGGCGGTCGGCCGGAGCAGCGGTTGGGAAACCACACCGGAAGACTCTGTCATGACGCGGCGGAACGAGCCGGTCTATGTGCCCGCGGAAACAAGCGCCTTGAGGGTCTCGCTGAGTTCCGGCTCGCCGGACACCACCGGGCTCATGGTGATCGACAATCTCGCGCTGCGGGAGCCGGGCCAGGAGTCGTCGGCTTGGACGAGCGGCACTTTCGACTTTGCCGGGATCACGCCCTCTCCCGCCGATCTGCCCCCCGGATGGTTGCGGGGCGGTGCCGATCCGGCGATCGCGTATCTCGTGATCCGCAGGGAAGGCTCGGCCCTCGGCTTGGTGGATGCCGATCAGGAGAAGCACGGCGAGTGGGTCGCGTCACAAGCTTGGAGTCCGCGGGAAAGCGGCGGACGGACGATGGTGCTCTCATGGGATGAAGCTTACAACGTGATCGGAGGTGCGCTGAACCGGGCGACTTACATTAACGTGCCGGCGGGAGAATATCATTTCCGCGTGATCGGGCTGGCCGGGGAGAAGCAACTGGCGGGCGAGATCATCTCGCTGCCGATCCAGATCGCGCCGCCCTTTTGGCGGCGGCTATGGTTCTGGCCCGCGGTTGCGGCCGGATCGGTGGGATTGGTAGCCGCGGGGATCTTCCGGCACATGAGGCGGCGTTCGAAGCAGAGGTTGGAGAATCTCAAGTTCCAGAACGCCCTGGAACAGGACAGGAGCAGAATCGCCCGCGACATGCACGACGACCTGGGAACCCGGGTGACGGTGCTGAACATGACCGCTGCCTTGGCGCGGCGCGACATGATCGCGGACCCGGCGAAGGCCGCGCGACATCTGGAGAAGATGACCGAGTCCGCGCGCGAACTGGTGGCGGCGATGGATGATCTGGTGTGGGCGGTGAATCCGTCCCATGATACCTTGGATCACCTGGCTTCTCATCTCACGAGACTTGCCGAGGAGATGTTCCGCGATTCGCCGGTTCGCTGCCGCCTGGACATCCCCGCGATCCTTCCCGCGCGTCCGCTCGGATCGGAATTCCGGCACCACATCGCGCTATCGGTGAAGGAATCCCTGCACAACGTATTGCAGCATGCGGGCCCTTGCGAGGTGTTCCTGTCCCTCGCCCTTGAAGACGAAAAGCTGGCGATCACCATCCGGGATACCGGCCGCGGCTTCGATCCGGCGGCGCGCCCGCAAGGTCACGGGCTCGGCAACACGGCGGCGCGTGTCCGCGAGATCGGTGGAAGCTACGACCTTGACTCCGCCCCGGGACGGGGGACGAGTATCATGATCGTCTGTCCCTTGCCGGAACATCCCCGCTGATTCCCATCATGTCCTCCCCACACGCCATTGCACTTGTCGAAGACGACGCGAACTTGCGCGAGACCCTCGCCGACATCATCTCATCGGCCAGCGACTGGCAGTTGGTGGCGTCCTATCCGGATGCGGAGACCGCGCTCGCCGGGATGGCCTCGGCCTGCCCGGAAGTGGTCCTGATGGATATCCAGCTTCCGGGGATGTCGGGGATCGAATGTGTCGCCCGCTTGAAGGCGCAGCACCCCGGGGTGCAGGTGCTGATGGTCACGGTGTACGACAACAACGATAGGATCTTCGACGCGCTGGCGGCAGGCGCTTCCGGATACCTGCTCAAACGGGACGCACCGGCAAAGCTGCTGGAGTGTTTGGATGACTTGCTTGCGGGCGGCTCCCCGATGTCGAGCGCGATCGCCCGCAAGGTCGTGCAGCATTTCCAGAAGGAGCCACCCGCGAAGAACGAGGATCACAATCTGACGCCGCGCGAAAAGCAGATCCTCGAATTGCTCGTGAAAGGCGGTCTCTATAAGGAGATCGCCTGGGATCTGGGAATCGGTGTGGAGACGGTGCGCACGCATCTCCACAACATCTACGCGAAGCTGCATGTCCGCACGCGGACCGAAGCCGTGGTGAAATACCTCGGCCATCAGTAGCGAGACGGCAAAGGCATCCCCCATTTTCGGGGGAACAGGTCGCTTTCCAGTCCCCTGCAAGGGGGCCGTGGGGCAGGATAGCGGGAATCATGTGCAGGTTCCCGACCCTTGCCTTCCTCGTCTTCTCCGTCCTCCCTGCCGCAGCGGCGGTGCGCGGCCCGTATGCGGCGGATGCCGCGACGGTACATCTCTTCCACCTCGACGAGTCCGCGGGCGCAAGCGTCTCGGCGAACAGCGGCGGTACCACGAGCGTCCTGCTTGCGTTCAACGGATCGGCGGTGCCGGCCACCGCGACGACCGCGCAGCCTGCGAACACCACGATCCTCGGTGCGGCATCCTACAGCGGCTTCGGAAATGCGGCGGATCTCTCTTCCGCCGCCCTGGGTCTGGGACTCGACGCGAACGGATCGGGCGGCTTCCAACCCGGCACGAACACCTGCCCGGATGCCGTCACGCACTCGACTCTGGCGGATCCAGACGGGTCTTTCACCATCGAGGCACTGGTGAGTTTGCCGGCGATCACCGGGACGCCGCGGGAGATCGTGGCCACGGACAGCTCGATGACCGGCCGCGGCTTCCAGTTCCGAATCGGGAACACCGGTTTGTTGGAGTTCAACTTCATTTCCGGTAGCGGTGCGCTAGCTTCCGTCACGATCCCGACAAGCGGCGAGCACGGCTTCATGGCGGGTGAATGGTTTCATGTCGCGCTCGCGTTCGACGGGATTACCGGCACTTCCACCTTTTATTGGACCCGTGTCGCCCTGGCGCCGGAGGAAGCGAACGTGATCGGCACTTCGTCGTTGGAATCGACCGTGGGCACAGTAACGGGTCCGCTGGTGATCGGCAACGAAGGTCGGGCGGCATCCGCCGAAAGCCTGCTCGGCCTGATCGACGAGGTGCGGATCAGCAAGGCGGCGCGCGGTGCCGGGGACTTCATCTTCCACGACGACGACAGCGACGACGATGGCCTCGCGGATTCCTGGGAGTTGCTCCACTTCGACAACCTGGAACAGACGGGCACGGACGATCCGGATCTGGACAGCTACACAAATGCCGCCGAACTCGCCTCGGGAACCGACCCGGGCAATCCGCTTTCGAACCCCGATGATATCGATGCGGACGGACTACCCGACGTGTGGGAGGTCCAGCATTTCGGCAGCACCGGCGCACAAGAGGGTGAAGGCGATCCCGACGGGGATTTCGCGAGCAACGAGCTTGAGCAAGCCGGCGGCAGTTTCCCCCGCGATCCGCTCTCCTGGCCGGATACCGACAGCGATGGTATGAACGACGGGTGGGAGCGGCAATACTTCGCCGGACTGGATCACGACGGCAGCGTGGACGGGGACGCCGACGGATTCAACGACCAAGAAGAGCATGATGCAAATACCCACCCCTTGGATGGAGCGTGGTCACCGGATCATGCGAAGCTCGCGCATCGCTGGAGCTTCAACGGCGACCTTGGCGACAGTGTCGGAGGCCGGACCGCGACGCTGGCCGATCCGGATGAAGATGTCGGCACGGCACCTGCCACCCTCGGGGCCGCGGACGTGTTGCTCACGGGTGGAACGAGGACGGAGGCTGCCTACATCGATCTCGGGGCGGGACTGATCGGTGGCAAGAAGACGCCCGTGACGATCGAACTGTGGGCCACCCAAATCGCCACGCGGAACTGGGCGCGCATTTTCGACATCGGCAGCGGGCCGACCGAATACGTGATGATGACCTGGACCCAGGGATCGACCCTTGCCAGCGATCAGGTTCGCTGGCTCGACACCGCGTCGGTGCTCAAGAACAACACCGCCAGCCCCTACACGACGGGAGTCAAGCACCACATCGTGCTCGTGATCGAGCCGCGCGCCGGTGCCGGTGGCGGCACCCGCGTGAGCTGGCACGCGGCACCAGCGACCGCACCCGCGCTGGGCCCGGCGAAGGGGAGCTTCGACACGGCCGACACCCTGCTCGACCTGCAGGACAATCTGGCATGGCTGGGGCGCTCGATGTATACCGGCGACGCGACGGCAAATGCCCGCTACGATGAATGCCGTATTTGGAACGGCAAGCTCGGTGCCCGCCAGCGGGA
>CAMLOZ010000105.1 GCA_946481625.1 uncultured Haloferula sp.
GAGGAAGACGTCATCGAGGAGATGGCGGACGAGGACGCGGAGATCGAGGAAGAGATCGAGGCCGCGGAAGAAGAGGACGAGGACGGCGCTGCGGTGCAAAGCGCGGACATGCTCAAGCTGAAGGAAGAGCACGCGGAGTTCTCCGAGGAATCGCGCGTGAAGCACTTGATCGAACGCTACAGCAACTTCGTCGGCTTCCCGATCCTGCTCAACGGCGAGCGCATCAACAAGGTCGAGGCCCTCTGGCTGAAGAACAAGGCCGACGTGACCGAGGAGGAATACAAGGCCTTCTATCAGTTCGCAGGCCACGCCTACGACGAGCCCGCCTACCGCCTGCATTTCAGTGCGGATGCCCCGCTCGCGATCAACGCGTTAATCTTCGTCCCGAACGAGAACATGGAGCGCTTCGGCATGAACAAGATCGAGCCTGCCGTGGCTCTCTATTGCAAGAAGGTGCTCATCGATCCCTCGCCGAAGGGACTGCTGCCGGAGTGGATGCGCTTCCTCAAGGGTGTGATCGATAGCGCCGACCTGCCGCTGAACATCTCCCGCGAGACCATGCAGGACAGCGCGCTGGTGCGGAAGCTCGGCAGCGTGATCAGCAAGCGCGTGATCAAGATGTTCGAGAAGGAAGCCGAGGCGGAACCCGAGAAGTTCCAGGCTTTCTACAAGAAGTTCGACCGCTTCATCAAGGAAGGCGTCGCCACCGACTACGCGAACCGCGACGGCCTCGCGAAGCTGCTGCGCTTCGAATCCTCGATGACCGAGGAAGGCAAGCTCGCCAGCCTCGCCGATTACATGACCCGCGCGAAAGACGGGCAGGACAAGATCTATTACCTCGTCGGGCCGAGCAAAGCGCAGCTCGAGAACAGCCCTTACGTCGAGGCCTTCAAGGCCCGCGGCATCGAGGTCATCTATTTCACCGATCCGGTCGATGAATACGTCGTCGAATCGCTCGGCGACTACGAGGGCAAGAAGCTCGTCTCGATCAGCCACGCGGGCGTCGAGCTAGACGACAAGGAAGAGGAGGGCGAGGCCCTGAGCGCCGAAGCTACCGAGAAGCTCTGCGGCTTTCTCAAGGAGCAACTCGGCGAGAAGGTCACGGCCGTTTCCGCCGGCAAGCGCCTCGTCGATAGCCCCGTCATCGCACTCGTTCCGGCGGATGGCATGACCGCGCAGATGCGCCGCATGATGAAGGCGATGGACGAGAACTTCAAAGACGACGTGAAGGTCGAACTGGAGATCAACCCGCGCCATCCGCTGGTCAAGAAGCTCTCCGAGACCCAGGATAAGAATCCCGAACTCGCCGGCCTCGTCGCCAGCCAGATGCTCGACAACGCCCTCATCGCCGCCGGCCTCCTCGATGACGCGCGCGATCTGGTGAAGCGGATGAACGCGCTGATGGAGAAGGCGATGGGGTAGGAGATTGGTGCTGCTTGTTCAATAGACCCCACTCCGTCCGGTCCCGGAGGGATCGCAGCGTAGTAGCCGGTGGTTGAGCGTGGCGATACCACCGGTAGGGCGTGCACTACCTCATCGACCCCGGAGGGATCGAAGCCCCTTCCAATTTACGGGCCGCTCTCCGCGTCAGGTGGCCCTCCTTGGAATGCCGGCCTCGGGCGGAAAGCCGGATGAGATTGCTAAACCTATCAAACAGCCGTCCGATCCAACCAAGCCTCCCGCTTGAACCACGTCTCCTGACGCTTGGCATATTGTCGGGTCGCCGCGTTGATCAATTCCTCACACGCCTTCCAATCGATCTCGCCCGCGAGCAACCTCCGGATCTCCCCCAAGCCGATCGCCTTCTCCAATCCCGGCGCAGCATCGTGGAGCGCTGCCACTTCCTCGATCGCGCCGCCTTCCAGCATTGCGCGAGTCCGGGCTTCAATCCTCCCGTGAAGCTCCTCCCGGGTCCTTTGAAGAAAGGCACCTCTCAGGCGGCCCTCCCGCTCCCGCGAAGACTGTTCCCAGATGTCCCTCAGGCTGGAACAGGGCACTCCCGCCAGCAGGCAGACCTCGAGAGCCCGCGACACATAGCGGCGGTTGTTCAGGTCCGTGCGCGCCGCCTCCACCGGATCGTGCTCCCGCAACCGCGCGACAAGCTCGGGCAATTCAAGCGCATCGAGTTCCAGCCGCAAACCCGGCTCGCCGGGCGGCAGGGGCGAGGGGCCATGGGAAAGGAACTTCAAATAAAGCCCCGATCCTCCCGTGATCACCGGTGTCTTGCCTCTCGATAGGATTTCCTCAATCACCGGCACCACCATGCGAAGGTAGGCCATGGCATCGACCGGCTGCGAAGGTTCCAGCACCCGGTAGAGGTGATGGGGGGCCTTCTCCCGGTCGCTCGCCGGAGGAGCCGCCGTCAACACTTCCACGCCCCGGTAGAGCTGGAAGGCATCCGCATTCACGATCTCCCCGTCCATCTCACGCGCCATTTCGAGGGCATGCGCGCTCTTGCCCGAGGCCGTAGGGCCGCAGACGAAGAACATGCTTTCCGGTGAAGGTAGATCGATAGCCATGAATCCTGACAAGAAAACGCCCCGCCCGATCAAGCCGGGCGGGGCGGGGAATTTCAATGATCTCGATCAAGCCTTGGGCTCGTCGCTTTCGATTTCAGACGCCGGAGGGGCCTCCTCGATGACCTCGATGGTAGGAGCCGCAGGCTCCTCTTCGATGGTCACCGCGGGAGCTTCGGCGACGGCAGCGGGAGCAGCCTGGGCCGCGCGCGGCTCAGGCATTTCCTCGCGCACGGCATCCTCGTGCTCCTTGGTCTTGGCACCGCTCACCACCAGCTTGCGGCCCATGAAGAACTGGTCGTGCAGTACTTCCACGGAGCGCTTGGCTTCCTCGGTGTTGAGCATGTCGACGAAGCCGTAGCCCTTCGACTTGTGGGTGCGGCGGTTGTAGACGATCTCCACGTTGCGGACCGTGCCTACGCCCTTGAAGAGGTCCTTCAGGTCCTCCTCGGTGGTGTCGTAGGACAGGTTGCCGAGGTAGATGCGGGAGCCGGAAACTTCGCCCCGTTCTTGGGAGCGGCGTTCCCCGCGTTCGCTGCGTTCTCCACGCTCCTGCCGTTCCGGGCGCTCCCTCTTCTGCGGCGGACCCTCGCCACCGCCTTGCCGGGCGTTGCGGGTGTTCGACTTCACTCCGGCCGGCGGGCCTTCCTCGAAGCGGACGCTTTCCTTGCGCTCCGGGCGCGGCGGACGGACGGGCTCCTTGTAGAGACCGATCGCCTTCAGGATTTTCTGCCACAGGGTCAGCGGTGCGGGCTTGTATTCCTTGCGTGGCGGACGAGGTCCCCGTTCGCCGCGATCACCGCGGTTCTGGTTGCGCTCACCACGGTCGCCGCCGCGATCTCCACGATCACCGCGGTTGTTGTTTCCTTCGTTGTTTTGCCGGCTGCGATTCCGGCCTCTGCCTCCGCGGGAGCGATGTCTGCGACGTTCGCCTCCGGCGCCTCTCGTATCAGGTTGGGCGTTGGACATGTTTTGCGTTTCTTGTTGGCGGGCCTGTCTTGCGACGGCGGGCAGCCGCCCGCATCTCGGGCGGGGCTGCACGGCTCGACCGGCCGGTCCGGGTCTCCGGCTTTCTGGTGCCGGGGAAGTCCGCCACTCGATGCGGGACGGGCGGAGTTCCATGGACCCGGGACGCGGCGGTTATCGCGCGGTGGCCCGGTTTGGCAGGCTTCACCGCGTGGTCCGCGTCCGCCGGAGTCCGATTGCGCTCCGCCCAAGCGGAGGCTGCTGCCAAAATCTGCGTTTGGCCGGCGGCGGGCAGCCGGAACGGGTCCCGGATCTGCCTGACAGGGCATATTTTACGGGAGCGGCCCCGCATTGCAAGGCGGGACTTCCGCCCTCCACCGGATCGCTGGAAGCCGCCACGCCGTCTTTCCGGTCTTCTCCGCTTGCCCCTCTTCCGGGGGTGGCTAGAGTCCGCGCCGGTTCACGATGCGCGCGCTCCTCTTCATTCTCGTCGCTTTCGTCTCGTCCGTGGCCCAAGGCCAGCAGGGGGAGGCCTCCATGGGGGTGGAAGCCCAGTCGGGCAAAGTGCTGATGGCTTCGAATTCGGTCGTCCAGCGCCCCGTCGCCAGTCTCACGAAGATCGCCACCGGTGTCATCGCCGTCGATTGGGCGGACGCCACCAAGGCGGACATCTCCCAGGTGATGGCCACCGTGCCGCCCTCCGCCCTGGCGATCGGCGGGCCGAACCCGCTCTCGCTCCAGCCCGGCGACCGCATCAGCCTCCGCGATGCCCTCTACTCGGCCCTGCTTGGATCGGACAATCTCGCCGCCATGACCGTGGCCGACCACGTGGGCCGCGAAATTCTCCGTGCCCGCGGCAGGGAAGGCGACGGCATCGCGGCCTTCGTCAACGAAATGAACGAGCTCGGCAAAGCGATCGGCCTGAACAAGACCCGCTTCGGCAACCCGCACGGCCTGGAGCTTCCCAGGCAGAAGGGCTACTCGACGGCCGCCGATATCGCGAAGCTCTCGATCTACGCGATGCGCAAGCCGGGCTTCACCTTCATCGTCCGCCAGAAGGACCGCCAGGTTTCCGTGATCGGGGCGGACGGCTCCAAGCGCGGCTTCAACGTCCGGAACACGAACGAACTCATCGGCGAGCCGAACATCCTCGGCGTGAAGACCGGCACCACCGCCGCCGCCGGGGCTTGCCTGAGCGTTTCCGTCGAGCGCGATCCGCTCGTGCGTGACAAGCCCGATGGCGAGAAGGCCGTGACCCCGCGGCGGCTTATCATCGTGGTGCTGAACAACCCCGACCGTTTCAATCGGGCCCGCGGGTTCATCTCGCCCGGCTGGGCTGCCTTCGACCGCTGGGTCGCCGCAGGGGCCCCGATCGACGACCGCCGCAAGGAAATCCTTGATGTTCCCAACCCGCGCTGAAAATGGCGCGATTTTGACTTATCGAACACACCCTAACACGCCAAACCCCACCGCGATGCGCATCGGTATTCTCAACAGCGGGGGCGATTGCCCCGGACTCAATGCAGTGATCCACGGCGTCGTGGGTGCCGCCAGCCAGCTCGGCTGGGAGGTGATCGGATTCAAGGACGGCTTCGAAGGGCTCCTCCCGCCGGGAGACTACAAGGTGCTCCGGCCGCAGGACACGCTGGGGATTCTCAAGCTCGGCGGTACCATTCTCGGCACCACGAACAAGGGCCACTTCGCCGCCAAGGTGGGCAAGGGCGATATCGCCGAAGTTCCCGCCGATATCGTCGCGAAGGCCAAGCGCACGATGGACCAGCTCGAAATCCGCGCCCTCGTCATCGTCGGTGGCGATGGCTCGCTCACCACCGGCCTCCAGCTCTTCCGCGAAGGCTGGCCGGTCATCGGCGTGCCGAAGACGATCGATAACGACCTTCGCGCCACCGCCATGACCTTCGGCTTCGATAGCGCCGTGAGCACGGTGGTCGATGGCCTCGACCGCCTGCACACGACCGCGGAAAGCCACAAGCGGATCATGGTGCTCGAAGTGATGGGACGCCACGCCGGCTGGATCGCCCTCTGGGGCGGCATCGCCGGCGGTGCGGATGTCATCCTTCTCCCCGAGATTCCCTTCGATACCGAAAGGGTTGCCGAGTTTATAAGGGCCCGCGATGCCCAAGGGCACCACAGCACGCTCGTGGTCGTTGCGGAAGGCGCGCATCTGCCGGACGGAGAACTCGCAACCATCGCCGCGAACGAGGGTGGGGAAGTCCGTCTCGGGGGCATTGGCGACATCATCGCCCGGCGCCTCGAACAACTCACCGGCAAGGAAACCCGCTCCTGCACGCTCGGCCACCTCCAGCGTGGCGGCGCCCCCACCGCGCTCGACCGCATCCTCGGCACCCGCTTCGGTGTCATGGCCGTGAAACTCGCCGAAGAGGGCCGCTTCGGCCGCATGGTCAGCTACCAAGCCTATCACGTCGATTCCGTGCCCATCGAGGAGGCTGTCAATCAACTCCGCCTCGTCGAACCCGAAGGCGAAATGGTCAAGGCCGCCAAGGCTGTCGGCATCTGCCTCGGGGATTGAGTTGGAATCCAATGTCCCGAAGGGACTACGTCTCAAAGCCCGGGGTTGCGAGGCAACGAGCTACCCCGGGTCATGACCGGCATCATGTCGGAAAAGCGCGGCTTCCGGCCAGCTCGGCGTTCCGCAACGTCTCCGGCGCAGAACCAGGGCTCACTCCTCCGCAATGCTCACCCCCGGCAATCCCGAATCCAGCGGAACCGTGGCGTCCAACAGATCGAACCCGTCCATCGGGCTCAAGATCAGCGCATCGATCGCTTCCGGGGCATACCCCGCCGCCTGAAGCGCCTCGGTCGCCGCGGGCCGGTCGTCCTCCAGCCATTTGCGACCGACCCTCTCCAAGGCCCATCCGCGCCAAGCCCCCTCGACGGAGCCGGCCCATTGCATCGCATTTGCGGGATCGATGGCCACCACCTCGTCGGCAAACGCCGCGGCGATCTCCGGATATGCGGGATTTTCCCAACGGTCGTTGAGCCACTCCGCCGCTCCACCGGAATCCGCGTGCAACCAACCGAGGATCAACCCGCGTTGAGCGGGCGCGTGCCAAGCCGCGGCTTCGCCCGCCGACAAGCGCTCTTCCAACCATGCCTTCGCCGCCACCGGATCGACACTCGCCCATCCACGCAGCAAGCCGGGAATCGCGCTGCCGTCATCCCCTCCGATCATGGCCGCCGCGCTTGGCCCGTCCAAGCGGCCCCACTTCTCCATGAAGGCATGCCATTCCTCTTCGTCCGGCAGGGCTTCCCCGGACCGCAGCATCCGGTAGAGGTCCGCGGCATTGCCCGCTTCCATCCCAGCCAGCAACTTTCGGAAGGCCTCCTTCCTCTGTGCCGAATGGCGGCCCGTGATCGTGATCACCGGATGCCTGAGCGGCGCGGCCTCCGAAGCCTCCAGCCACACCGTCACCATTTCCCGGGGGGAAGGGACGGCGGGTGGGGGATCCTTCATCCCGGCCATCGACGGGCTTCCTGCCGGTGTGGTGACGGGGATGTCTTCACGAACGCCGAAGCGCCCGCAGAGCAACCCCGCCACTCCGCAGCCAACGGCCAAAGGCCACAAATATCGCGGACGCAACAGGCGATGGCGAAAGGCTTCCATATCGTTCCAGCAATACCGTCAGGCCGACCGGCGGCGCCGCAGCAGGCAACCGAGGATGGTACAGCCCGCAAGCAGGCTTGTCCCCGGCTCCGGTACCGTGACGGCCGTGATGGTTATATACGGATGAACGTTCTCGTTGCCGGTCGCGAGGGTTCCGTTCTCATTGTAAGTGTAGGTATCCGGCAGCAGCGCGGTGGCTTCCGTGTCGAAGGGTCCGCCGAATGTATAAGTGGGAGCGGGAGAGCCTCCGAACGGGGAGCCCGTGTAATAGGCAACGGTGTTCGAACCCGTGTTCGTGATCCCGAGCCACATCACCCCGTTCGAGATCGAGGCGAAGGGGTTCCCGGTCAGGTTCGGGTACTCGATCTGAGCCGACACGCCGGCGATGGCCGTGTTGCCCGGATCGGATGGTTGGCCCGAAACGGCTTCCATGACCGCCGCGGTTCCCGCCGTGATCCCGGAAAGCTCGGTGATCGAGGACAGGTCGGTGCCGCTGTCCGTGGCGCTGTAGAAGCTGAACGAGACGGTGGACGAGCCCCCCGATGAAAGCAGGAAGGTGCTCACCTCGAAGTAATCCGTGGCCTCGCTGCTCTGCCATGCCCCGGCGGCGTAGGGTATGGCGACGTAGAGCGTCTGGCCCGCGTGGATCTCGCTGACAAAGTCGCTCCCGCCGCCGGTGACTTCGCCGGGGTTTGTATTCGTCACCAGCGACAGCGTCGCGGCTTCGAGCATGGATGGCCCTGCGAGCGCGAGCGTCAGCAGGGCAGTCATGGTGGGTGTATTCATCATCAGTGTGTGTGTTGTGATTGTGTGTCGATTGAGGTGAGATGGCCTATTTCGTCAGGGAGACGGTGCGGACGGCATTCTCGCCTCCCTTCACTTGAATGGCCGAGACTGCTTTCTTCAGCGTTTCCACGTCCGATGCCATCGCAGCCAGCTCGGCATTCGCGGCCTTGAGCTGCGCATTCTCGGCCACGAGACCTTCCAGCTTCGCCAGACGCCCCTTCAGTTCTGCAATCTCGGCATCCTTCTCCTGCTTCAATTGCTGAATCGCTTTTGCCAGCACGGGGGTGACACGGCCGTAGTCCACCGTCCAAGGATTCTCCGTAGGATTCTCCCCGCCCTCCGTCACGGCGTTTGGAAACACCGTCTGCAATTGCTGGGCGATGAATCCGGTCTCGCCACGGTCGGGGCTCGTCTTGTAGTTGTAGTCGCTCACCTGCATCTTCATCACTTCCGCGAGGCCCTTGGCACTCGGGCGGATATGCTCCTTCAGGCGCTCGTCGGAGGTGGTGTTGAAAGCGACGCCGCCCGCCGTGGCGCTAACACTGCCCCGCAGGACCCCACCCACGATATAAGACGTGAAGAGATCGCCATCTGCAGCGCCCTCCGGCTTGGATAGATGCAAGGGAGGAAATTGTCCTGAGCGCTGGATACCCACGGTTACAGCGTTGCCCGAAGCAGGGTAGGTGATCACTTCAAATCCATCGGCATTGGCGGTGCCGCTCCAGAATTCACCGGTCTGCACGCCTGTCGTAGCCATGATCTTGGTGGTGCCCCGGACATCCAACTGGCAGATCGGCGCCACCGTGGCGATTCCGGTGTTGCCCTGGATGATCGCCCCGTTCGTCGGAGCCACGGTGCCCGTGGTGCTGGTGTAGGTTGCATCCCCGATGGCCAGCCCGCCGCTGGCGGTGCTGCCGTTGACGCTGAGCTTGGACTTCGGCGTGGTAGTGCCGATGCCGACGTTCTGCGCGGAGACCACGGGGGTGAGGAGCGCGGTTGCCAGGAGACAGGCGGCTAAAGGGACGGACTGAAG
>CAMLOZ010000106.1 GCA_946481625.1 uncultured Haloferula sp.
GCCGGTCTCAGCGGCCATCCGACGGATGTCCTCCCGCGCACCCGGCACTCCGACCGCCCCGAGCATCACCGCGTCCCGCCACTTTTTCCCGAACTCATCCAAGCCCGCCACCTCCGCGCCGTGGATCTTTTCCCCGATCCTCCGCGGGTGGACCTCGAAGAAGCCACGCACCCCGATTCCCCGCAGCAGCAACTCCTGCGCGATCGCCTTCCCGATCGGCCCGGCCCCCGCGACGACCACGCCGCGCTCGATGACCGCTGGGAGCCGCGCAAGGAAGTGCGCCCGCATCTTGTTCCGGAAGACATCGCCATAGCGCGGGTCGTTGCGCGTCAGCCTGCCGGGAGAATCCCGCCAGCCTAGCAAGGTCCCGGCTACCTTCCCGAACATCGCGCCGGTCTCCAGAAGCCTTAACCAGAGGTCGTGATCCTCGGCCCAAGGCACCTCGCGATAGCCGCCCGCCGCCTGGATCGCCGCCTTCCGCATCAGGGCGCTGGGGTGAACCAGAGGATTCTCGATGAAGCGGGCATTGGCGATCTCCCGCGACTCCTTGAGCGAATTCACCCAGTCCACGTGCCGCGCCATGCCATCGCCCAGCGGGGTCAGGATCTGGACCCCGCAGCCGATCACATCCAGTTCAGGCCGATCTTCCGCCAGCTTCCACTGCCGTTCCAGCCGTTCGGGGTGACTCACGTCGTCCGAATCCATCCGCGCCAGCCAATCCGCCTTCGCCGCCCTTCCCGCGGTCTCGGACGCCCCTACCACCCCGCGCGAGGACTGGTTCTCCAGCAAGCGCACCCGCCCGTCCCCCGCCGCAAAAGCCGCCACCACCGCCGTCGAATCGTCCGTCGAGCGGTCATCCACCGCCAGCAACTCCCAGTCCGCGAAGGTCTGCGCCCGCACGCTCGCCAGCGCTTCCCGCAAGGTCGCAGCCGCATTCCGGAACGGCATCACGATCGAAATCCGCGGCATCCGGCACTCTCCTGTTTAGTCATTAGTGCTTACAAATTAATCACTTCCACTCAGTCGCCCAACCCTCGCGCAAAAGCCCCGGACTCATCAAACACGATGATCATCGGCCGGCAGCAGATCTCGCAATCATAGTCCACTTCGGTCGGGAGCTCGTCGAACGATGGCATGACCACCTCGAAGCTCTCGAAACAGGTCGGGCACTGCACCAGAACGGTATCCATGGGGCGAGCTTGCTACAAACTGCACAAAACCACCAGTTTGACCCGTCGGAAAATGATGTTAGATTCCCCAGTTGCCCGTCGGAAAAACGGCGGGTTCGCAACCAAGAACACCGATTGCCATGAAAATCCATCAACTCCTTGCCCTCGCGGCCCTGCCTCTCGCCTTCTCCGCTTGCAACGAGAAGGAAAAGGCGGACGCCGAAGCCAAGATCGAGAAGGCCAAAGAAGATGCCCAAGCCAAAATGAAAGAGGCCGAGGCAACCGCGAAAGCTGAAATGGACAAGGCCGAGAAAGCGGTCAAGAACGCCGCGGCCGATGCCAAAACCCTCGGGGAGGACACCGCCGACAAAGTGAAGGCCGCCGGCGAAGACGCGAAGGACAAAGCGGCCGACGCCCTCGACAAGGCTGCCGACAAGCTGCGCGAGGAATAGATCGCGCCACCGGATTTTCCGCCCGGCCCCTGACCCGGGGCCGGGGCCATTACCCCATCCGCCGGGGGAGCGGTATGGGGTGATTCGCGTATGCCCTGCTAACAGCTTTGACTAACGATCGGGCAACGGGCATCCTCCGCGGCGGATGAAGGCCCTTCAGTTCGAGCAAGCAGTCGAATCGATTCTCAAGCGCGACCGGCGCTACGATCCCCTCGCCTACCTCTTTCTGAAGGAGGCGCTCGATTTCACGTTGAAACGCGCCGCCGATAGCAACGACGGCGAGGGCCGCCATGTGTCCGGGGTCGAGCTCTGCGAAGGTTTCCGCGATCTCGCGATCCAGGAATTCGGGCCCATGGCGTCCACCCTGATGAACGAGTGGGGCCTGCGCGAGAGCGGGGACATCGGCGAGATGGTCTTCCACCTCATCGAGGAGCAGATGTTCGGCCGGCAGGAGAGCGACACGCGGGAGGATTTCATCGGTGTCTTCGATTTCGAGGACGCATTCGTGCTGCCGTTCCAACCGAAGAAGCTGCGCGAGCGGGAGCTGGTGAAATAAGGGCCTCAAGGCACGGCCTTGTCCACCTTCAGCGTCGGCTCGAGCACCTTCCAGACGTTCTCCGCCACCTTCTTCTGACCTTCTACGGTTGGATGGATGCGGTCAGCTTGGTTCAACTCCTCGACCCCGCCCACGCCTTCCAGCAGGAAGGGCACGAGCTTGGCGTCCTTTTCCTTTGCCACCTTCGGGAAGACTTCCCGGAACTTGCCGGTGAACTCCGCGCCCATGTTGTCGGGCATCTGCATCGCCGCCACCACGACCTTCATGCCGGGATTCTTGGCCCGCGCCTTGTCGATGATCCCGGTCAGATTGGCCTCCGTCTGCGCCGGTGAAATCCCGCGCAGGCCGTCATTGCCGCCCAGCGCGACGACGAGGACCTCGGCCCCCTGCTGCCCGAGCGCCCACGCGACCCGGCGCAGGCCGCCGGCCGTGGTATCGCCACTCACCCCGGCATTGCTCACCGTGTAGGGCAGCCCCGCGGCATCGATCTTCTTCTGAAGAATCGCCGGGTACGCTTCCTGCGGGTCGAGTCCGTAACCGGCGGTGATGCTGTCGCCGAGAATCACGATCCGCATTTTTCCGTCGTTTGCATTCTGCGCGCTTGCGGAGAATAGTGCGGCAGCGGTCGCCAACAGCAGCACGAATAAGGTTTTCCAAGATGTCATCCGTTTCGCCCACCAGCCTGAATCACGAGCCTAGCGCTGTCAAACGACCCATTCTGGAAGTGCGTGATCTGAAAAAGATCCACCGCACCCATACCCATGAACTCACGGTGCTCCGTGATGTGAACTTCGCTTTGGAGGAGGGCGACAGTTGCGCGATCATCGGTCCTTCGGGAAGCGGCAAGACCACGCTGCTCGGACTCTGTGCCGGGCTCGACGATGCCACCAGCGGATCGGTCTTGTTGGACGGCACCGCGCTGGAGGCCCTCAGCCAGGACCAGCGCGCCGCCCTGCGGAACCGGCTGGTCGGCTTCGTCTTCCAGAGTTTCCAACTGATCCCCACCCTGACCGCCATCGAGAACGTGCTCGTCCCGCTGGAATTGCGCGGCGAAACACGGCGGGAGAAAGACGCAGCCGATCTGCTCGCGCAGGTCGGCCTGAAGGATCGCCTGGACCACTACCCGCTCCAGCTTTCCGGCGGCGAGCAGCAGCGGGTCGCCCTCGCCCGCGCCTTCATCCACCGGCCGAAGATCCTGTTCGCGGACGAGCCGACCGGGAATCTGGATGCCGATACCAGCGGACCCATCGTCGAAATGCTGTTCCGCCTCAACCGCGAAGCCGGAACCTCGCTGGTGCTCGTCACCCATGACCCGACGCTGGCCGCAAAGGCGCACCGGGTGGTGAAAATGAGCGGCGGAACCATCATCGCGGAGGAGATCCATGCCAGCGCCTGAGCCGAAGCCATTGCCGGGCAATCTCGTCACGGCGCTGTTCCATCCGTGGACCTGGCGGATGGCATGGCGGGACAGCCGCTCGCAGCGCCTGCGCCTCGCGATTTTCTCGCTCGCCATCGTCTCGGGCATCGCCGCGCTGGTCGCGATTCACTCGCTCAAGGCCAGCGTGGAGGCCGGGATCGCCACCCAGGCGAAAGCTCTCCTCGGCTCGGACGTGCAGATCACCTCGCGGCGGGCCATCTCCGAGGACGACTACATCCGCCTCAAAGGCATCGCTGCCCACGCGAGCCGCGAGGTCAGCTTCCCCTCCATGGTGAAGTTTCCCAACGGGTCGGCGCGCCTGCTCCAGATCCGGGGCATCGAGGGCGACTACCCGTTCTACGGCAAGGTGGAGACGAATCCGTCCGATGCGTGGCTGCGACTTCAAACGGAGCCGGGAATCCTGCTGGAGCAGGCGCTGCTCGACCAATTCCAAGCGCGGCCCGGAGACATGGTGGAACTCGGCAAAAGCCGCCTTCCGATCCTCGGGGCGGTGATCAAGCCCGCGCCGCGTTCCAGCCGTTTCAGCGGTTTCGCGCCGGAAGCCTACACGCGGCTTGCAGAGGCAACCGGGAGCGGCCTGCTCGGAACCAACAGCATGGCTTCGCACGCCGTGCATCTGGAACTTCCGCCCGGACAGTCGGCGGAAGGCACCAAGGTGCGGATCCGGGCCGACTTCGCCGATGCCCCGTGGCGCTTGGAGATCCCCGAGGACCGGCGTGAGAACCTCGGCGACGCGCTCGACAACTTCCAACGCTTCCTCGGCATCATCGCGCTCGCCTCGCTCGTGCTCGGGGCCATCGGCGTGGCGGGTGCCGTCCACGCCCATGTCAGCCGCCGCGTTCCGACCATCGCCATCCTGCGCTGTCTCGGCTGTCCGCGGCATCTTGCCTGTGCCATCTACTTCGCCCAAGCCGGGGCCTTGGGACTGATCGGAGCTATTGCGGGCGCGCTTCTGGGCATCGCCCTCCAGACTGGAGTCCTGTATGCGTTCCGTGGCCAGCTTCCGCTGGAAGTGAACCCCTCGCCGGAGTGGATGGTCGTGGCGCAGACCACCGCGGCAGGTTTCGCGGTGTGCTGCGGTTTCGCCCTGCTGCCGCTGCTGAAGATCCGGCGCATTTCCCCTGCCGCCACCTTGCGCAGCGGTGCCACGCTCGAGGGTCGTCCACTGCGGGCAATCCCGGTCTACCTCCTGTTGGGTGGCCTGTTGGTTCTGCTGGCCTTCAACAACGACTCGGATTGGAAGCGCGCGCTGGCCCTGATCGGCGGGCTGGCCGTGGCCTTCGCCGTGCTGGCACTGGTGGCCAAGCTGCTGATGGCGGTCACCCGCAAGCTGGTGCGTCCCGCTTGGCCCTATCTATTGCGGCAAGGCATTTCCAACCTCCATCGCCCGCGCAACCAGACCTTGCTCTTTCTGCTTTCGCTGGGACTCGGGACCTTCCTGCTGGTGACGATCCTGCTCGCGGGCACCCTGATCAACCGCCGCCTCGACATCACCCAGTCTGCGGAGAGCCCGAATCTCTATCTGGTCGATGTCCAACCGGACCAGGTGGACGGGGTGAAGCAACTGCTGGAGAAGCAGGGCCTGCCGCTGCTGGAGTCCGCGCCGATGATCACGATGCGGATCGAGTCGGTGCGCGGCGTGCCGGTGCGGGAAGCGAAGGGCATCCCCCGCTGGGTTGCCCGGCGCGAGTTCCGCTCGACCTACCGGGACTACCTCAATCCCACCGAGACCCTGGTCGCAGGGGAGTGGCACAAGACGATCCCGACCGGAGGGGGGCCGGTGCCCCTTTCCCTGGAGGAGCAAATTGCCAAGGATATGGGGCTCGGCATCGGCGACGAGATCACGCTCGACGTGCAAGGCGTACCGGTTGCGGCGCGGGTGACCAGCCTGCGGAAGGTGGATTGGAGCCGCTTCAACCTGAACTTCTTCATGGTCTTCCCACCGGGAGTGCTGGAGGCGGCACCCGGTTTCCATGTCGTGACGACGAAAACCGGCAGCCCGGCCCAGTCCGGCGCGTTGCAGCGGGCGCTGGTGGGGGCGTTCGCGAACGTCTCGGCGATCGATCTCACCCTGATCCTCGAGACGGTGCGGGACATCCTCGGGAAGATCTCGGCGGTGGTGTCGGTGCTGGCGGGTTTCACCGTCCTGGCGGGTATCCCTATCCTGATCGGGACACTGCTCAACGGGCGGGACCTCAGGCTAAGGGAAAGCGTCCTGCTACGGACGCTGGGGGCCTCGGCGAAGCAGGTGCAGGCGATCCTGACGATCGAGTATGCCGCGCTGGGGATGCTTTCCGCGCTGACCGGGGTGGTGCTCGCGGTGGGGGCGAATGCGGCGCTGGCGGTCTATCTGTTCAAGGCGGATCCGTGGCCGGACGCGGGGATACTTGTCGGGGCTTTTTTTACGACCATTTCGATGTCGGTGGGAGGGGGGCTGCTGTTGAGCCGGGGGGTGTGCAATCACCCGCCGCTGGAGATTCTGAGGAGCGGGATCTAGCAAGCCAAGAGAGCGTATTTTATCCGCCGGAATGGAGATCCGGCGTCATGCGGATTGCGCAAGAATCTTTGCAGGGCAAACGGTTACCATTGGACAAATATGTCCGACAGGTTTTAAGTTGCAAACCGGAACCAGATTCCAATAAATCCATGAAACCCTCCTGTGCTCTGCTGGGATTCCTCATGGTATCCCAGTCCGCCCTCTTGAAGGCGGCGACGTTCACTTGGGACTCCAATGGCACCGCGATCCCCAACCCGATGGATGGCGGCGGCATATGGACAAATGCCAATCTTTTCTGGAATGGCACGGCCAATATCACCTGGCCGACCGGCACCTCGGTCACGGACATCGCCGTGTTCGGGGCGAATCCCGTCACCCCTTATTCGGGCATTCCCGGCAACGTCACCTTCACCACGGCCATTAGCGCGGGAGGACTCACGTTCCGGCCCTACATCGGGAACGTCACGAAGTACAACATCGCCGGCGGGTCGGGCGGATCCCTGACCCTGAACGGGACCCCGGTCATCACCATGGAGACCGATGCGGTGCGCCCCTTCGGCAGCATCAACGGCATCCTCGCCGGATCCGCGGGTTTCGATGTCACCACCACCACCGGCGGCATCCTCGAGATCGGCACCCCGGCGAACACCATCACCGGCGGCATCCGTCTCAAGAGCGGGGCGTCCCTAAGCATCGGCGGCGACAACTCCTTCGGCGGCACGGGCAACAGCTTGTCCTTCGATGCCGATTCGACGCTGATCACCCGGACCAACACTTCGGTCGCCTCCACGCGCACCTTCACCATCGCCAACGGCAGCCTGGCCAAATTCGACTCGCTCAACGGCATCACCCTGACGGTGCAATCGGCCATCGGCGAAAGCGGCGGGGCGGGCCATCTGCGAAAGGAAGGGCTGGGCGGACTGACGCTCAACACGGGTGCCACCTACACCGGATCGACCGGCATCCGGCAGGGCACGCTGACCCTGAACTTCGCCAACATCACTGCTCCGGCCGCGCCGACATCCGACATCATCAACGGCGTCTCTTCCCTACGCCTGTCCGGCGGCACCCTCGCCGTCACGGGCAAGGCGGCCACCGCGAACACCCAGGCATTCGGCGGCTTGAATCTGCTTGCGGGCCATTCGGGACTGACATCCACCGCCGGTGCCGGCGGGAGCACCGCCGTCAACTTCGGCGCCATCACGCGCTCGGCGGGCGGCACCCTCAACGTGGCGACCATCGCCGCAGGCACCAGTTACACCACGAGCACCTTGGAGACCGGCGGCATCCTCGGCGGATTCGGCACCGTGAACAACGCCGACTGGTTGAGCGCACCGGGCGGAACCTTCACCGCCTACAGCGCTTACCAGACCGGCACCGACTCCAGCCTGTGGGCGGCCACCGACAACGTCAGCCTGGCCGCGACCCCGACCGTACCGCTGGCAGGCAGCGCCACCTTGAACACGGTGAAGTTCACCGGCACCGCGGACCTTGCGATCCCGTCCGGCCAAACGCTCACGCTAACCAGCGGGGGTGTTCTGGTCACCGCCGGCACCGCGAGCATCAGCGGGGGCAATCTTCAGGGCAGCGCCGGCATGGATCTGGTCGTGCACCAACACAATGCGGCCAACGCTGCCACCATCGGCAGTGCGATCATCAACAACACTTCCGCCACCGGCTTGGCAAAGACGGGCGGGGGCACGCTGATTCTCAGCGGCACGAATCTCTACACCGGCAATACCTTCCTCAGCGGCGGCACCTTGGAAGTCTCGGCCGACGCGAACCTGGGCGACGGATCCACCGTGACTTCGCGTGCGGGCACCACGCTGCGCATTGCCGGATCGAGCGCGTTCAGTTCCGCCAAGGATTTCCAGTTCGATTTCGGGTCGGACAGCTTCGGCGCGTCCGGACTCGGTGCCGGACCGAACTCCACGGGCAACTTCAACGTCAACGTCACCAACACCGCGGGAGCGACCATTTCCGGAGCCTTCAACTCGTCGGGCGGCACCATGGTGAAAAGCGGCGCGGGCACGCTGACGCTTACCCATCCCGGGACCAACCGCCTCGCCCGGCTCAACGGGGGCCTCGCCTTCACGGCGAACAACGGCATGGTCGTCTTCAACGGCGGTGCCTCGTCCCACTGGATCGTCGGACAGGGCGAATTCATCGTCGGCGACCGCACGACCACCGAAGCGGTGGTGCGTCTCGACAGCGGCACTCTCTCCACCGGCTCGTGGGTGGCAGTCGGGCGCGGCAACGGCACCACGGGATTGCAATCGGGCCTGATCCTCAACGGCGGCACCCTGAACGCCGCGAACCTCTTCACCGGTTTCTCGGACGGCCTCGCGGGCTACAATGCCAGGCCGTACGTACAGGTGAACAACGACGCGACGCTGAACGTCGCCGACAGCATCCGGATCGGCGAAAGCACGGGATCGAATGCTTCGCTCACGCTCTCGGACAACTCCGTCACGCGGGCCAACAACAGCCTGCAGCTCGGCTTCCTGGGCAAGGGTACACTTACCATCGAAGACAGCGCCAGCATCGGCACCGGCCAGTTGTGGCTCGGCGGCAACGGCGATGTCGGCAACACGGCGGCGGGTGCCATCGTGCAGACCGGCGGCAGCCTCAGCCGGCAGGGCTTCCTCGGCACCGGCACCTCCGGCGACTGGCGCATCGGCGGCTTCGTGGATGGCGATGACCTGAACTCCTACGGGTCCTACGACATCAGCGGCGGCACGCTCAACACCGGCAACCGCAACGTGCAGATCGGCGCCAACGGAATCGGCGTGATGAAGGTCAGCGGCA
>CAMLOZ010000107.1 GCA_946481625.1 uncultured Haloferula sp.
AATTGCTGGCCGAGATGCCTTTCTCGGAAGAACGCGGGGAAGCGATGGCGGCCCTGCTGCCCCATCTGCTCGCCCAAGGCGCGGAGGTCGCGCAGAAGTGGGCCGAGAGCATCAGCGACGAGCAACTCAAGCAGGGTGCCATCAGCCGCATCGCCGAAACGCTCGCCGCGAAGGATCCGGCCGGCACCGCCGAATGGCTCACCCGGAATGCGGGCGAAGCCGCGGAGCGCTCGATGGACAATGTGATCAGCGCGTGGATGGACCAGGACAAGGACTCGGCCATCGCTTATTACAAGGGCCTGCCCGCCGGCCCCGCGCGCAGCAATGCCCTGCGCGGCGTGGCGAACAGCATGGCGATGGAGGATCCCCGGGCCGCCGCGGATTTCCTCGATCAGAACGCCGCCGATGCCGACGACCGCGTCTATCAGCAGTTCGCCTGGCACTCCTTCGGCGAAGCGCCGGATCTCGCGGCGAGTTACATCGGCAAGATCACCGACCCCCGCGAGCAGGAGCGGATGTACAGCCGCATGCTGGATGGCTGGCTGCGCCGCGACTACGATGCGGCGTCCAACTGGATCAGCAACGCCACGCTGCCGCAGAACGTGCAGGAGCGGCTGCAACGCCGGATGCAGGAACGGCAGCAGAGGCAGCAGTGAGGCGGTGGGATAAGGAGCGCCGACACCTCTATCCTCTCCGCCGCTCCAGCAGCACCAGCATCAAGTACGAGAGGAGGAGATTCATTTCCTCCCTCGGGCTCAGCTCGCCGAGCTTGTCGATGCGGAAGCGCCCTTCGAAGAACGCGGCTTCTTTCGTCAGCCGCATCGCCGGCGTGCCGTCGCTACGGGTTGCGAGATAGCGGGGGTGGAAGAGATAACCGCTGAGCAACCCGATGATCGGAATTTCGCTGAGGAAGGCGTCGGCCACCTTCGCGCCGGCGTTTTCCTCGCGGATCGAGAAGTCGGGCGTGTTGTCACCGGGGTTGAAGGCCTCGTAGTGCGCACGCCACATCGAGCGCCAGCCGCGGCGTCCGACGCTGCCGATCTCGCGGCCGTTACCGTCGGTGGCGGTGTAGCGGGCGGACCAGTCGATGATCTTGTTCGCGCGGATGTCCGCCAGGCGGACCGTGCGGGTGGCATCCGTGAAGATCTCCACGTGCTCGCGGAACTTCAGGATCTTCTGCTTGGTGTAGAGCACCGTGCGGCCGGTGGCATCCGTCATGGTGGCCTGACTGGCGAACGCGAGGATCTTGAAGGAGAGCCGCAACGGATATTGGAGGCCCTGAAGCGCGCGGGCGATGTCATCGGTGGCCGTGGCGGGCAGGGGAGGGGCGGACGGGGTGGCGTAAGGGTTGTCCATGTGGAAGACATTCCAACATGTCCAGTACCGGATGCCAATCATCCTCTGGCGGTTCATTTGACGTTTCCCGTTTGCTCCCCATCTGCCGATGGTCATTCTCCCCCCGTGAACGGTCACCTGCTCCTTCTCGGCGTCCGCGGTCCGGAACTGGCCCCGGACGAGGCGGCGCTCTTCCGCAAGCTCCAGCCGGCGGGGTTCATCCTCTTCGGCCGGAACATCACGGGTGCCGCGCAGACCCGCAAGCTGACCGACGACCTGCGCGAACTGACCCGCGACGAGCCGATCCTGGCCATCGACCAGGAAGGCGGCCGGGTCACCCGCACGAAGGACATCGCACCCGCCCTGCCCTCCGCGAATGCCTTCGCCGCGAAAGGAGAGGTGAACCTCAGCGCCCGCGGCGGGGTGCTGACCGGCGACCAGCTCCGGTTGCTGGGCTTCAACCTCGATTTCGCGCCGGTGCTCGATCTCGACCATCACCCGGGCCTCCAGAACGCCTTGCGCGGCCGCTGCTGGGGCCGCGACCCGCAGCGCGTGATCGACCACGCGGGGAGTTGGAACCGCTGGATGCGCAAGCGCGGCATCCTCTCCTGCGCGAAGCACTTCCCGGCCTGCGGGCGAGCGCTCTCCGATCCCCACTTCGATCTGCCGTCCAGCGATGCCACCCTCGCCGATCTCCTCAAGGAGGATGTGATCCCCTACACCGCGCTGATGCCCGAGTTGGACGGCGTGATGCTGGCGCACGTGCTCTTCCCCGCGATCGACCCGGATCGGCCGGCCTCGCTGTCGAAGCGCATCGTGACCGGCTTCCTGCGCGACCAACTCGGCTTCGACAAGCACCTGGTCCTCACCGACGACCTCGACATGGGGGCGATCGCCGACCGCTACCACGGGAACAGCGATGTCGTCGCCGCGATCGAGGCCGGGAACGACCTCGCGATGATCTGCCACAAGACGGAACGCGCGGAAGCCGCCGCGGTGGAACTGGGCAAGCTCCCGGCCCGGATCACCCAGGACGCGGAAAAGCGGATCGAGCGCTTCCGCAAGAAGCTCCACGGGCCTCTCAAGTGGTCGGAATCCCAGTGGGAAAAACTCTGTCTGGAGATCGCGGAACTCGCCGCGAAAGTCCCCGAACCGGGCGCGATGGAGGCGAATTCGCCGGTCGCGGATTACTAAAGCTTCCCGTGGCAATCCGGGCCTTCCGCCGGTCCTCATAGGGGAGCCTGGTGCCGCACGTTTGGGGTCCGGCGGAAAATTCATCCCCTACGGGGATCGGCGGCAGCAACCCGGAATCCCCTTGCCAAGCGGCCTCTCACCCGTCTAGTCCCTCGGCCGGGAGACCGCCACCTATCCATGGGAAAAACCCTGATCATCGCCGAAAAACCCAGTGTCATGACCGACCTCAGCCGGGCATTGGCCAAGGCTTTGGGTAAATTCGACAAGGAGGGTTCGGGCCGCGACACGTGGTTCGAGAACGATCAGGCGATCATCACCTCGGCCGTCGGCCACTTGGTGGAACTGCGCATGCCGACCGGGCCGAACGGCAAGAAGCTGCCGTGGAATTTCGACGTGCTGCCCGCAATCCCGGAGCGCTTCGAGCTCGACCCGATCCCGGATTCCGAGACCCGCCTCAAGCAGGTCCTCAAGCTGGCCAAGCGCAAGGACGTGGACAATATCGTCAACGCCTGCGACGCCGGCCGCGAGGGCGAACTGATTTTCCGCTATATCATGGATATCGGCGGCATCACCAAGCCGGTGAAGCGCCTGTGGATGCAGTCGATGACCAATCAGGCGATCATCGATGCTTGGGAAAAGCTGCGGTCCGACGAGGAGATGCGCCCGCTGGCGGACGCCGCGAAGTGCCGCTCGGAGTCGGACTGGCTGGTCGGGCTGAATGCCACCCGCGCCCTGACCTGCTTCCGCTCCCGCCACGGTGGATTCAATATCACCGCCGCCGGCCGCGTGCAGACTCCCACGCTGGCGATCCTCGCTGCCCGCGAGGCGGAGATCCAGGCCTTCCAGTCGAGCCCGTATTTCGAAGTGCACGCCACCTTCGGCGTAGCGGCGGGCGACTACGCCGGGCGCTGGATCGATGAGGGCTGGAAGAAGGACGAGTCGAATCCCCACGGCCGCCAGGAGCGGATCTGGGACCAGTCGGTGGCCGAGGCCATCAAGGCCCGCTGCGAGGGCAAGCCGGGCACCGTTTCCGAAGAGACCAAGGCGCAGTCGCAGATCGTCCCGCAGCTTTACGACCTGACCACGCTCCAGCGCGACGCGCCCTTCACGGCGAAGGGCACCCTGGCGATCGCCCAGGCGCTGTATGAGAAGCACAAGATGATCACCTATCCCCGTACCGACTCCCGCTATTTGCCGGAGGACTACGGGGACACCGTGCGGGAAACCCTGCGCGACATCGCCAGTTCCGATCTCGGCGTGGCCGGATACGCCCGTGCCGTGCTGGAAGGGAAAAACGAGCACGGCCCGCGTTTCTCGAAGTCCAAGCGCGTGTTCGATTCCAAGAAGGTTTCCGACCACTTCGCGATCATCCCGACCGGCAAGATCGCGAAGCTCAGCGATACCGAGGAGAAGCTCTACGACATGATCGTGAAGCGTTTCATCGCCGTGTTCTTCCCGAACGCGGAGTATGAGCAAACGACGCGCCTGACCCGTATTACCACCGGGGACACCACGGATACGTTCCGCACCGATGGCCGCGTGCTGGTCAAGCCGGGCTGGCTGGAAGTCTATGGCCGCCGTCCGGGCGTCGCCTCCGGCAAGGACGAGCTCACGGCCGTCTCTCCCGGCGAGAAGGCGGAGACGAAGGAAATCGAGGTCCGCCACGAGCAGACCAAGCCGCCCGCGCGCTTCACCGAGTCCACCCTGCTTTCCGCGATGGAAGGCGCGGGCAAACTGATCGACGACGAAGCCCTGCGCGAGGCGATGGCCGAGCGCGGTCTGGGGACGCCCGCGACCCGTGCCGCCACGATCGAAGGACTCATCGCCCAGAAATACATCGTCCGCGATGGCCGCGACCTGCACGTCACGCCGAACGGCATGCGTCTGATCCACATCCTGAAGGAGATGGAAATCGTGGGCCTGACCTCGCCCGGCATGACCGGCGAATGGGAATTCAAGCTCCGCCAGATGGAGCACGGCCAGCTCCAGCGCGGCGTCTTCATGCAGGAGATCGAGGATTACACGCGCGACATCGTGAAGCGCGCGAAGAGCCTCGCCGCGGAAATCAAGAGCCGCGCCTTCCCCGACCTGCACGCCGCCTGTCCGAAGTGCGGGGCCCGGGATCTCAAGCAGACCGACGACACCTACGAGTGCCGCAATCCCGAGTGCAACTTCAAGACGAAGAAGTACATCGCCGGCCGCCTGCTCACCGAGGCCGAGGCGAAGGAACTCTTCAGCAAGCGCTTCGTCGGCCCGCTGGAAGGTTTCAAATCGAAGTTCAACAAGCCCTTCGACGCCGCGTTGGAACTGGATGACAAGTTCAAGGTCAACTTCGTCTTCGAAGGCAAGGAGGACAAGATCGTCGAGCTTACCGATGACATGGTGCTCGGCACCGTGACCCTCCCCGACGGCAAGACGGTGAAGGTCTATGGCACCGAGAAGGCCTACCTGGTGCCGGATCTCAAGACCAAGAGCGATCCGGACGGCCTCCGTCTCGGCCGGGAGATCCTCAAGAAGGAGATCCCGCAGGACCAAGCCTTCAAGCTGCTGTCGGAAGGGAAGACCGACCTGATCAAGGGCTTCGTCTCGAACCGCACCAAGCGCGCCTTCGATGCCCACCTCAAGCTCGACCCCGCGAAAGGGAAGATCGAGTTCGAGTTTCCCGAGCGTCCCCCGCGGGCGAAGAAGGGTGCGAAGACGGAGGGGTGATCGCCTCCGCGACCCGCAGGCGCGTTCGTGAGAACGCGGGATGCGGGGTGAGGCGGGCTCCGAAGGTAACTTCCGCGGTGTCACCACCGCGCCTACGGAGGGATCACGCCACCACCGGTCTGCCAGCCCGAATCCGACGGAACTCATCCACGAGCAGGAACAACACGAGCCCGGCCGTAAGCCCCAGGAAGGGCCATGCCAGCCAGCGGTCCAGCGGCCGGCGTCCCTTGCCTCCCGTGAGGACTTCCCCGTGGATGACCTCGCCTTGACCCGGTGTGCCGAGCTCCGCGGTCAGCCTGCCATTTGGCAAGGCGATGCGCGAATAACCGGAACTGGCGAGACGGAAGAGCGGCACGCCGTACTCCGCGGCCCGCACCGCCGTCAATTGCGCGCTGAGGCGGTGGGCCGGTTCGCCCCAGGACTTCACGTCCATCGCCGGGACCACCAGCAACTCCGCCTCCTTGCGGATCAGGGCATCCATCACGCGGGTGTAGTTCATATCGTAGCAGATCGCGATGCCAACCTTCGCCTGCGGCGCTTTCCAGATCCGCTGGCGGCGGGCGGGCCGGCCGTCATTCATGAACTGGATCGGCACGCACTTCGCTTGCTTGTGGATCACCTCGCCTGCCGGATCGACCACGTAGGCCATGTTGTAAATCCGCTCCTCCATGTGCTCGTCGCGGATCGTCTCGATGCCCCCGACCAACACGTGGCGGGCATTCCGGCGGCACCAGTCGAGCAGTTCCGGCGGCGGAGGGGTCTGGTAGGTGTACTCGCTGAGCACGTAGAAATGGGCATCCGGGGCCTGTGCTTTGGCGGCGTCCAGATCGACGATCACCTCCTCGGGGAAAGGCTCCTCGCGCTGGACTCCCGCCACCCGCACGGAGGCGGAAACGTCGGAGGCCGGGACGGACTCCGCATGTGGCAGACCCATCAGGCCGAAGGGCAGCACCGCGGGGAGCAGCCACTTGATCGCGCCGCGCGAGGTATCCGCCACCCATGCCGCGGCGTAAACGAGCAGCGCGCCCGTGCCGTAAACCCCGAGCCAGTGGAAGGCACCCGCGTAGGTCTCCGCCGGCAGCGCGAAGCCCGGCGTGAGCCAGGCGAACTTCAGCGGCCAGACTTCGCAGCGGGTGAATTCGAAGCCCATCCACAGGACCGGTGCCGCGACCACGCCCCATTCGCGGCCGAAGCGACGCTCGACCAGCTTTCCGACCGCGACGAAGGCGGCGAACCAGACCGCGAGCAGGAACCACAGCGCCAGTGCCAAGGGGCCGAAGATCCGGTAGAAGAAAAACAACTGGGGCACCATCACGCCGAAGCCCACCAGCAGGCCCCCGTAGAAGGCCCGCCTGACGGTCGCCGCCCGCCTCAGGCGCAGCAAGAACACCAGCGAAAGGATTACCAGCCAGCCCGCGGCCCGTGGGAAGAGGAGCGCCGCCTGGAACAGGCCCGCCGAGAGCAGCACCTCCACCGACCACTGCCGCCACGAACTGCCGCGGCGGACTTCCACCGCTTCCAGGACCGGGTCGGGGGGGTGTTCCGCCACTGGCATGATGCTGTTCTGACAGCTTTTGGCCCGGTGCCAAGATTCGCGACACCCGATCGCGCCCTTGGCACCCCGGCGGACGTAGCGCTCCTTCACTCCGGGCACGGTACGGCCCCAGCCCTCGTCAACCGAGTCCCAGCTTTGCCAACCGTCTGGATCGCAATGTGCCACGCGTCAGAGGCTTGAGACCCCCGAGGCGTGGCACCGCGTTCAATCTACGACGCATTTTTTACAGCGGGCGTCGGCCGCGCGAGGCATCAATGGCCAAGTTCCTGGGCCGTCCACGGGGTGGCACGGTCCTTGTACTTCTCCCGGATCTCCTTCACTTGGGCCGGGGTGACCGGTGCGGCGTCGTTCGACCAGCTCTGGCGCACGAAGGTGAGCACGTCGGAGATCTTCTGGTCGTCGAGGTCCACGTGGGGCGGCATGATGCTGTTGAAGTCCTTGCCCGCGACCTTCACCGGGCCTTGAAGGCCGGCGATGACGATGCGGATCGGGACGCTGGGGTCGCCGGTGGCCCATTCCGAGCCGTCCAGCGGCGGGAAGGCGGCGGGCACGCCCTGGCCCTCCGGCTGGTGGCAGGCGATGCAAGTCAGGCCGTAAACCGCCTTGCCGCGTTCGTGGACCGCCGGGTCCGCCTTGAACTTCTTCTCCTTCGGCACCTCCGGGGCGGCGGGCTTGGCATTCAAGCCGGCCAGCAGATTCTTGGCGGAGGGCGTGTCGATTTTGGCGAGTTCGTCGGCGAGCATCTGCTTGGCAGCGGCATCCGCGGAGGAATTGAAGCGCGCGGCGACTTGACCGATCATGCCGGCCAGTCCCGCGCCGCCGGGAATCTCCGTCAGCGAGACGTCGTCGAAGTAAGCGGTGCCGGTCCCGCCGCCGTAGCCGCCGAAGAGGCAGTGGATGAGCAGTTCGCTACGGTCGTCGGAATCGACTTCGAGGGAAACCTGGGTCCAGTCGGAGTCGCCTTTCACGGCCTTGGTGCGTTCGCCGCCATGGATGTTCAGGAGCGCGCCCAAGCCCCTTTCCCCGACTTTGAGATCCTTCGTCTTGATCCAGGCGGAGAGCTTGTAGCGGGTGCGCTTCTTCACCGGCACGGTCACGGCGGCACCGCTGTCCGAATTCGTCGCGGAGGAGATGCTGAGGCACATGCTGCCCTCGCGGCCCTCCGGGGAGGCTACCAGCTTCACATCAGCGGGTTCGCCGCCATAGACGCGGAGGTCGGTCCAGCCGACGGGCTTGCCGCCCGAGACTTCGGAGAAGTCGGGATTCGGCATCAGGTTCGGCATCGGCGCGTCTGCCTGCTCGCCACCGATTCCCGCTGCTGCGGCGGCGACGAGCACGCCGACAGGCTGGCGGTTCGCTGCGATCTGCCAGGCATCCTTGAGGGTGATGTCATCCGTGATCTTCGACTCGTCGGCCTGAATCATGGCAAAGAGCGTCTTGCCGAAAGCCGGATCGGAATCGCCGCCGGACATCGTGACCATTGCCTCCGCGAGGTCGCGGGGATCCTGAAGGTGGATCTTGTTGTCCGACACGAGGGTGTCACGGAGTTGCTGCGGTGTCGCGCAGATGATACCGGCGCGGACAGTGGCCCGGACACCCGAGGTCAGCGCGGCGGTGACTTGCGCCTGCTCCAGCGCGCCGAGCCCGGCGAGCGCGTAAACGGCATGGGCCGCATCCCGGCCGCCGGAAGTCACCAGTTCGGCGAGCTTCGGCGCGTAGTCCTTGTTGCCGCTTTCCACGATCAGGCGTTGCGCGTGCAGACGCCAGAAAAGGTTCGGGTGATTCAGGCCCGCGAGCAGGGAGTTGCCCTTGCTCGGGTCGAGGCCGGGATTCGTGTCATCCGGCGTGCCCTTCGGGTAGATGCGGTAAACGCGGCCGAACTTGTCGTTGCGCAGCGGCGTTTCGTAGGCGTTGCCCTTGCCGGTCGTCGCATCCAGGCCCGCGGATCGCTTGTTCGGGGTGGGGTTGTGCTGGATGATCAGATTGTACCAATCGCAGACCCACACGGCACCGTCGGGACCGGTTTCCGCGCAGACCGGGCCGGACCACGCGTCGGCGCTGTTGTAGATGTTGTTGTAGAGCTGCGTGGACTTGTAGCCCGCGCCGTCGCGTTCG
>CAMLOZ010000108.1 GCA_946481625.1 uncultured Haloferula sp.
TCATCACCGTGTCCTCGGCGAAGGTCTTCGTGGTGGTCTGGCCCTCGCGCTGGTACTGGATGCGTAGCTGTTTGACGTGGTTGAAGGATGGATCGCCGCCGAAGGTTTCGTTGGTGACGCCGAGCGCGAAGCTTCCTTCCGCGGCCATGCTCGAGAGCAGCGAGGTGGCATTGATGGGAGTGCCGGTGCCATCGACGGCCTCGTAAGCGGCGGCGACGATGACGGGCGGGGGGGCGGTATCGGTGGAGCCGAAGGTCGCGCCGTCGATCCATTTCGCGGTCCAATCGGAGCTGTCGAGCAGGCCGATGGACCACCTTGCGGGAGAACTCCACGCGGAAGGCTGGTCGTCCTTGTCCCAAGCGCGGATCTTCCAATGGCACTCCGCGCGGGAGGCGAGGGCGAAGCCCGCATAGACGATCTGGCTGGTGGCGTCGCCGGACACCTTGCCGCTGTCCCAGAGATCGCCTTGGTTGGCGGCCAGCGCATCGGGAGTCGAGGCGACGAGCACCTGCCAAGCGGTTTGCTTCTCGCCGCGCTCCGTGGAGGAGACCACCCACGAGAGGCGCGGCTGGACTTCATCGATGCCGATGGGATCGACGAGATATTCGCAGCGGAGCTTCGACACCGCGAGATCGGCCCGGGCAGGGGCCGACAGCAGGAGTGTCGCGAAAGCTCCCAGGAAAAGGAGTGCCGGGGAAATTCTCACGCCGCGGACGCTAGCGCCGCGGGACGGGGGATCGACCGCAACCGGTTCCCAGATCGTGCCAACCTTTCCCGCATTTCGTGGCGCGATCCGAAGTTGCCTTCAGGGGGATACGAGCGTCAGAGTTCCGTTTGATGAAACCCCTCATGCCCATCGTCTTTGGTGTCGTGCTGCTTTCCCTCCACCCCGCGAGGGGAGCTGAGGCGCGCGAGTGGAAGACCGCCGACGGTAGCAAGACGATCCAGGCGGAGTATGTAAGCGCGAAGGATGGCAAGGTGACGATCCGGCGCTCGGACAACCGCAAGATCTTCACGATCGACCTGGCGACGCTTTCCGAAACCGACCGCGAGTGGGTGGCGAAGCAACTCGAAACCGAGGGCGAGGCGGCGGCGAAGGCGGACAAGGGCAACCCCTTCGCGAATCTGCTCACCGGCGAGTGGCAGCGCACGGAAGGCCACGGGCTCTCCTATCGGATCTTCGGCGCGCGGAAGCTGCGCGGTGCGGACGAAACGGGCTATCCGCTGGTGATCTACCTTCACGGTCGCGGCGGGGACGTGATGACGCCGGAGCAACCGGGCGAGGCGCGGAGCTTTTCCGAAGAGGACAACTACCGGAAGCGCGAGTGCTTCATCATCGCGCCGCAATGTCCGAAGGAACAATCGTGGAATGGTACGAACAGCGCGGCGGTGGTGGAGATCATCGGGGATCTGGTGAAGAATCTCGCGGTGGATAAGAAGCGAATCTACCTGACCGGCTACTCCATGGGTGGCTACGGCACCTTCCACATCCTCGGCGAGGAACCGCGGCTCTTCGCGGCCGGTGTGCCGATCGCGGGAGGCGGGGATCCGAACAAAGCGGGCGAATACAAGAAGGTGCCGCTCTGGGTCTTTCACGGTGCCAAGGACGACGTGGTGAAGCCCGAGCAAAGCCGTCGGATGGTCGAGGCGCTGGAGAAGGAGCGGGCTCCTGTGAAGTACACCGAGTACGCCGATGGTGATCACGGGATCGCAGGGCGCGTCTATGGGGATGTCAAAATGCACGAGTGGCTATTCGAACAACACCGGTGACGCCGATGCCGTGATCGCGGAGTTGCGCCGGAGCGGATTATGGGACAGCATGCGAGCATGCCAAAGACCGTCGGTTTTCTGATCCGCAGGGCGGCAGAGCATGATGCCACTCGAATCGCCGAGATCCATGTGGAGACGTGGCGGGCTGCCTATCGCGGGTTGATTCCGGACGACTACCTCGACGGTTTGGACGTTCATCGGCGGGCGGTGGTCTGGAGGAACATCATCGGCGCGCCGGACGAGGCGGTGTTCGTGGCGGTGAGGGGCGAGAGGATCGCCGGGTTTTGTTCCTTCCTGAGATCAAGGGACAGCGCCGCTCCTCCGGAGATCGGGGAGATCGCGGCGATCTACGTGCAGCCGTCGGCTTGGGGCCGGGGCGCGGGGCGGAGTCTGATGGGGGCGGCCTTGGATCATGCGAAGAGCCATGGTTTCGTGGCGGTGACCTTGTGGGTGCTTTCGAGCAACGAGCGGGCGAAGAGGTTCTATGCCAAGGCGGGGTTTGCACCGGACGGGGCGGAGCAGGACGACGAGAGGCTCGGATTTCCGATTCATGAACTGCGGTACCGGCAGGATCTATAGGGTAGGTCGCTCTAGCGACTCAGGCAACGGGCGTGCCGTTCCCATGCGGCGATGGCGCAGAGGACGAGGGTTGAGAGGGCGCTAAGCAGCCACGGTGCGAGATGGTCCGCCGTGGGAGCGAGGGAGGCGAGGATCCCGATGGCGATCCAATGGGAGCGGGGAGTGTGTCCGGAGATGGCGCGCTTGAAGAGCAGGCTGCCGAAGAAATACAGCATGGTCCCGCCGAGAACCGCGGCGGTGGTTTTGGCATCGCAATGGCCGGAGGGATGGCCCAGCACGAATTCGTCCGCGACCGCGGTGAGGATGATCCCGGCCACGAGGAAGAGATGGAGGTAGGTGTAGGCGAGGCGCGCGAGTTGCCCGGGATTCCTCGAACTCGAGATGGTGTGGGTCCCGAAGTCGGAGGCGGCATCGAAGTAGAGCCACCACATCGCGATGCTGCCGATGACGGTGGCGGCGAATGCCGCGAGGACCGGGCCCGACCAGACGAGATCGGCGAAGGTCGCGCCCGCCACGAGGATCGATTCGCCGAGGGCGATGATGATGAAGAGCCCGCAACGTTCCGCGATGTGGTGACCCGAGATGTCCCAGTCGGTGCTGACGGATTTCCCCAGGCCGGGGGTGTGGAAGCCGAGGGACGGCGAGGCGTATTCGATCGCCAGGGCGAGGCCCCAGCAGGCCATGCGGGCGGAGCCGGAGAGGCAGGCACCCGCGATCCAGAAGACACTGCCGAGCGCGAACCAGAACAGGATGCCTTGGAAGGTCCTCACCAAGCCCGGTTGGCCCTTCACCGCCCGGAGGACGAAGAGGGTGCGCCCGACTTGCATCGCCACGTAGGCCCCGGCGAAGGCGGGCCCGCGGCTGTCGAAGGCTTCCGGGATCGCTGCGGAGAGCACGAGGCCGACGACCATCATGGCGAAGAGCGCGATGCGGACGGGAAGCTTCTCCGGATCGAGCCAGTTGGTCACCCATGCGGTGAAGATCCAGACCCACCACACGGCTAGCAGCAGCATGCCGGTCTGGATCGCGCCGGTGGCGGAGAAGTCTCCGATCAGCGAGTGCGAGAGCTGCGTGATCGCGAAGACGAAGACCAGATCGAAGAAGAGTTCGACGAAGGCCACCTTGGAGGACTCATGCCCGGCCTTCGGTCTCAGGAGGTTTCCCGGCGAGCTCATGGCTTGGGCTTCCAGACCGCGAGCCGTTCGGTGACGAACAGTAGCAGCAGTCCGCCGATCACCGAGAGGTTCTTGAGGAAATGGAGGAATTGACCGTGCTGCTCGGGGGGCGAGAGGTTCCAGAAGGAATGCGATACGAAGGCATCGGCGAGCAGGAACACGGCCATCGCGAGGGCGAGGCAACCCGCGTGCCATCCGGCCATGAGGGCGAGCCCCGCGAGCAATTCAAGGGCGGAGAAAGTGATCCCCGCGCCGCCAACCGCGGTCCGCCCGTTCAGCCATCCCGCCGCCGTCATGAGGCGTTCGGCACCGAGGCCGACGAAGACACTGGCGATCAGGACGCGCGCCAGCACGCGAAGGGTCTTCGGGTTCATGGAGGGGAATGGTTGTCTTGCCTTACTCCATTGGAGCAAGACTCGCGCCCCGAATCAATGCGCGGGATGAGCGTTTGTCAGCCGCCGTGCTCTTCCCGCGATGGGGCGGGGTCGGTGGAGAGGCCCGCCTGTTGTTCCGGTTCCAGAAGCGGAAGGCGGCTGGATTCGACCCACGAGACGAGCAGCAGTCCGCCGATCACCGAGAGGTTCTTCAGGAAATGCAGCATCTGGTCATGCTGGGCGTGGCCCTGGTATTTCCAGAAGGGGTGGGCGGCGAAGGCATCGACCGCGATGATCGCCGACATCAGGAACGCGAGGCGACCGGACTGCCAGCCGAACATGATCGCGAGCCCCGCCAGCATCTCGAAGACATGGAGGAGCATCCGAGGCACGCCGGGCAAGGCGCGGCCCGGCAACACCTGCGCGGCTGCGAGCAGGTGTTCGGCACCGAAGCCGACAAAGACACTGGCGATCAGGAAGCGCGCCACGAGATACGTGACTTTGGGGCTTATCATGGAAGGGACGGAAAGAACCCAGTGTGCAGGCTTTTACGGGAGAGGCCAAGAAAGATATCAACTGCTGTTTGGGTGTTCAGTGTTCGCTTGATGCGATGTAGGGGATATCCCTACGTGAGGGTAAGGGTCGGGGCGGGATACGTATCAAGGACCGCGCGTTTGCCATATCGTACGGCGCAGCCGCCTTGGACTGCTGCAGCCCTGCAGGCGCGTTCGTGAGAACGCGGGAGGGATTTGGGGTGTCTCTTCATCACCCGTGCTTCCGCGGTGTCACCACCGCGCCTACGGATGATCGGGTCGTCATGGGCTTTCGCCGCTGACGATAACCGAACGGAACTCCGCGGGGTCGTCATAACTTCCGAAGCCGGCCTTGCCGACGGGGAAGGCGGTGTCGTTCGCGGTCATGAAGGGCGTCGTCATGTTGTCTGCGTAAACGGCGATCGCGCCGGTGGCCGCATGCGTGACACGGAGCGTCTGCCAGTTCGAGGTGAGTTTCACCGGCGGCGAAGCGGGCGTTTGCAAGGGCGTGGCGGTCGTGCCATTGACCTTCATGATCACGTTCTGTGTGGTGCCGTTCGAGGTGCCCGCGATGTGAGCGTAGTAGAAGTGCGTCTCATCGACATAACCGAACACGAGCACGATGTCGCGCTGGGTGCTGCTTGAGGAACGCAGGGTCCGGGACTGCACCGTGAGCGTGGTGTTGCGCCAATCACCCGGCACCAGGGCATAGCCGCAGGGGCGGGCGACCATGCCGGAGACCTGGCCACCGGTCGAATTGAGAGTCAGCAGGCCATCGGTGTGCGTCCAGGTCGCGGAGCCGAGGAGGAAGAGTCCTTCCGGCAGGAATTCACCGCTGAAGTCGCTGCTCCACGTCGCGGGGTGGAACTCGCGGCGCGACAACTCCGCGGCTTGGAAGAAGCGCCGCGAATGGGCGATCGGCACGGTGACCTGGCCCCACGAGGTATCGCCTTCCATGATCGGGCCGAGTGGCTGCCACGAGCGGAGGTCGGAGGACTCGAAGAGCTGGAAGGCGCGGTTGAAGCGGGTGGGATACGAGAGCGTGAGCTCCGACCCGACGCGCTCCAGCGAGGTCGGTGTCCAATCGGGAGCGAGCGGGTTTGCGAGGTTCAGTCCCTCGTAGGCGTGGAGGTCGTCGAGGTTCACCGCTTGGTTGCCCGTGCCGCTGCCGTTGGTTGCGATGCTCAGGAAGTGCGTGATCGGCATCTCCGCCTGCCGGCGGAAGTGGAAGGTGCCGCCGAGTTGGACCGGTTCCGGATGGATGCCGCCTTGGACAAAGGCGCGCCAGGTCTGGCCGCCGGAAGCGGCACCGCCGTTATAAGCGACGAGCCAGACATGGTACCACACGCCGCTTTCCAAGGCCGGGCAAGGACTGCCGCCAACGGTTCCGCGCACGAAGGATTCCGCGCCGGCGGGACCATCGAAGAGATCGGCGATTCCTCCCGACGAGATCCGCAGTTGCGGTGCGAAGTCGTTCTCGGTGTAGAGCGAGGCATCGGGTGGATCGGTGGCGCTGGCTCCGAAGCTGTGCTTGAGATCGGTGCCTTCCAGTCGCATGCGGAAGAAGAGCGTGAGCGTCTTGCTGACCTGGGTGAGGAAGGGCAGACGCTTCGCCGCGATCGCATTGGGATTCGCCGCCGCGGAAGAAGAAGCCGCGCGGCGGAGGTAGCGGTTGCCGGATGGCTCGGTCACGATGCTCACCGACTGCGCGGCCAGTGCGGGAAGCTCCCATGAGGCCAAGGGCGAGGGTCCATCGAAGTGATCGACGAGACGCCAGTCCGCGACCACCGGGTCGGAGGGGTTCACGTGGCCGGTATCCACATAGATGTCGTCGAAATAGATCTCGGTGCCCGCCGCCAAGCGCCAGTAGAAGGTGCGGAGCGGGGCCGAGATGCCCGCGGTGAACTTCACCCCGGTCTTCACGAGCGTCGGCACGCCGTAGATACCGCCCTTCACATACACGTCGAAGCGATCGTTCGATGTACCGCTGCCATTATCCACCTGCAGCCATACGGAATACCAAGTCTTAGGAGCGATATCGAAGACGGAGGCGAAGCTGCCCGCATCGTTGACCTCGATCCGTCCGGGGTTCGTGGAGGTGGATCGCATCTGCACCTTCAGGCTCGTGGAGCTGGTCGGCTCGCTCTGCTCGCTGAGGCCCCAGCGGTGATCGTGGTTCTGGTCCACCGTGCAAAAGCGGAAGTGCACCGTGCCGCGGCCACCGTCCGGGATCTGCGGGATGGGGATGCTGGCATTGAGCAAGGTGCTGCCCGCCGAGCGCAGGCGCATCACCCGGTTGACCGCGCCTTCGGTGGGATCGTTGACCACCTGCACGGAGGTGCCGGATGAGGAGAGGTTCATCGCGGGCAAAAGGCCGTCCTCGAAGTTGCCGAGGATCGCCCAGTCGTCGTGGTCGCCCCAGGGCGGGATATTGCCCTGGGTGGTGTCCGGCTTGATGCGGTAGATGGTGCCGTTCTGCTTGGAGAGCAGGTAGAGCTCGCCCTCCTGGTCCTGGCCGATGCGGAGGTCGGCGCGGCTGGCACCGAGCATCGAGCGGAAGGTGGTGGCCACTCCGTTGGTTTCCACCCCGAGCCGTTTCGGCAGGGCGGGAGTATCGCCGGTGCCGGCGGACGTCTGCGGATTCATCGCGGCCTCGGGCAGGATGAGAAGGTCGCCGCTCACGATGTCCCCGCAGAGATACTGGCCGTACAGCTCAGCGATCGCGCTGCCGCGATAAACGAAGCCTCCCGCCACCGCGGCCCTGCCTTCCGAGTGGTCATACTGGCTGACCGGATAGACATAGGGGGCAGGATCGGAAACGGGGAGGGGATAGACGTGGGTCTTGTCCGTGTAGTCGAAGAGATAGGCACCCTCGCGCTGCGGCCAGCCGTGGTGGGTGCCCTTGGTCACGACCTCGATCTCCTCGATGGTGCTCTCGCCGATGTTCCCGCAGAACATCTTCCCGCTGCCACCGCGGTCCCAGGAGATGCGGTGCGGGTTCCGGAAACCGAAGGCGTAGATCTCGCGCACGACCGGGAAGCCATCGCCCGGAGTCGGATCGGCGGCGGTCACGAAGGGATTCGCGTTCGATGCCCCGGAAGGGATGTAGTAATTGCCGTTCGCGGAGAGGGTGAAATTCGCGGCGCTCTGGCCGCTGGCGAGCACCGGCGTGATGCGATGGATGGCCCCCAGCGGCGAGTCGATGCGCCCGATATTCCCGGGCTGGTCGAGCACGATCGAACCGCCATCGCCGAAGCAAATGAAAAGGCAGCCGTAGTTCTCCTCGCCCGGGCTGGCGGTCGGGTCGAACTCGATCTCCTGGACATCGTGGAAGTTGTAGGGGAAGCCGACGCGGAGAATCTCGCGGCGGGTGAAGTTCGCGGGCGAGAGGGTGATCGAGGCCGCCGCTGGATTGGCCATGGTCCACTCGGTGATGATTCCGACCTGCGACAGGTCATCGGTGCCCGGCCCGACGAAGTCCGGCTCGATGCTCCCGGCGTTCTCACTGTGGGCGGTGTAGAATTTCCCGTAACCGGGCGACCCGGCCTGGCGGAACTCCGGGTGGAAGGCGAAGGAAGCGAAGCCGGTGCCGAGGCCCGGCGTGTGGATGAAGCCGGGGAAGTGGGCGGCGAGGTCGAGGAACTGGCTGGCCGAGGTGGCGCTGGTGCTGGAGATCACCCAGAGCTTGCCGCGGAGATCGTTGCAGAAGAGCCGCGGATCACCGGGGCAGGGCTTGAGATGGTTGATGCGGGCCTTCGGCGTGGAAGTGCTGCTAGCCGGGATCGTGAGCCACGACTTCACCTCTACGCTCACGCCGGAGGGGAGTATCACGGGCTGGGGATTCGACAACGCGGCGGCCCCGGCGAGGGGGGCGGCGAGGGGAGCACCCGCCATCGCCAGCGCGAGAAACGCGGCGATCCTGGCGGTCCGGTGTTTGGTCCCTCGGGCGACAAGGGGGATCAATGAAACCACGAGCCAATTGTTCCAAACTGTTTTAAATCAGGCAAGGTGAATGGTCTAACACTTTGCTACACAGGGTGGATGCAGCAGAATCGGGGTGGAAAAGGGCTCTGTCGCTGGGGCCCCCCCCCCGGCGGAGAGCACGCTGGCTTGATATAGCTAGATGCTTCCGGCGATCCGGCTTGTTGCCTGCGGGGACTCCGCCAATGCTCCGCGCGTGGATGCATCGAAGGCGGTTCTGGCGGCGGTTCTGCCGGTGTATTTGCTGATTCTCGCGGGGGCGTTCCTGCGGAAGATCGGGGTGCTGCGGAAGGAGCAGGACGAACCGGTCTTCCACCTCGTCTTCAGCGTTCTCTACCCCTGCCTGATCCTCGACAAGATCCTCGGCAGCGAGAGCGTGAAGCATCCCGGCTCCGTGCTGTGGGGGATCGGGGCGGGCTTCGCGCTGACGGTGCTGAGTTTCGGCGGGGCCTGG
>CAMLOZ010000109.1 GCA_946481625.1 uncultured Haloferula sp.
CCATCTCATCCGTCTCACCGTAGGTGAGGCCGGGCTTCACGCCGGCGCCGGCCATCCAGATCGTGAAGGCATTCGGGTTGTGGTCGCGGCCGGTGAACTTGTTGCCATCGCCGCCGCCGCGGTTCTCCTGCATCGGCGTGCGCCCGAACTCGCCGCCCCACACGACGAGCGTGTCTTCTAACATCCCGCGCTGTTCCAGGTCGGTGAGCAGCGCGGCGATCGGGCGGTCGATATCGCGGCACTTCTTCACGAAGCCATCGTTGAGCGCTTCGGAGGCATTCGATCCATGCGAGTCCCAGCCCCAGTCGAAGAGCTGGATGAAGCGCACGCCGGACTCCGCGAGGCGGCGGGCGAGCAGGCAGTTGTTGGCAAAGGAATCCTTTCCCGGCTGCGTGCCGTACATCTCGTGGATGTGCGCGGGCTCGTCTTGGATGCTCATCACTTCCGGCACGGAGACTTGCATGCGGTAGGCCATCTCGTATTGGGCGATGCGGGTGATCGTCTCGGGATCGCCGAAGTCCTCATGCGACTTGGTGTTCAGCTTGGCGAGGGTATCAAGCGCGGCACGTCGGATCTCGCGGCTCACGCCTGCGGGGTTGGTCGTGTTCAGGATGGGATCGCCCGCCGAGCGGCACTGTACGCCCTGATAGACGGAGGGCAGGAAGCCGCTGCCCCAGAGCGAGGCGCCCGCGCGCGGGAAACGGCCGCCGGAGATCAGGACCATGAAGCCGGGGAGATTCTGGTTCTCCGTGCCGAGGCCCCAGGTGAGCCAGGAACCCATGGCAGGATAGCCGAGGTTCTGATTGCCGGTGTGGAGGAGAAGCTGGGCCGGGCCGTGGTTGAACTGGTCCGTCTGCATCGTCTTGATGAAGCAGAGCTTGTCCACGTGCTTCGCCAGTTCCGGAAGGCGGTCGGAGACCCAGGCACCGGACTGGCCGTGCTGCTTGAAGTCGAATTGCGGGCCGAGCATCTTCGGCACCCCTTGGATGAAGGCGAAGCGCTGGCCCTCCAGATACTCCTTAGGGCATTCCTTGCCATTGTAGCGGACGAGTTGCGGCTTGTAGTCGAAGAGCTCGAGCTGGCTCGGAGCCCCATCCATGTGCAGGTAGATCACCCGCTTCGCCTTCGGGGCGAAGGAGGGGAGCAGCGGGGAGAGAGGGGCGCTGGGGTCGTGCGAGATCTTCAGTTTTCCCGCGCCTGCGGAAAGTCCTTGGCTGGCCATCCACAATGCTCCGACTCCTGCCGGGCAGTCGCGCAGGAAACGGCGGCGGGTGATGTGGTGGAGCGATTCGCGCTGGAGATGCGGGAGCATGGGAAGAATGGCGAATTCAGAATTTCGGAATGACGAATGCCGTGTGTTGAAGAGTGATTTTTATTCCCGAACGACACTTCATTCGTCATTCGGAACCTCGGCATTCAACATTATCTCACAAGGGCTTCATCGAGATTGAGGAGCACCGAGGCGACGACGGTGTAGGCGGCGCCATCGGGAGTGGAGGCCATCCCTTGCCTCAAGGATGGATCGTCGGCGTAGGTGGCTTCGAGTTTGCTGAAGAGCGTGCGGAGTTCTTCCAAGCGGTCGGGGCTGACCTCGCGGGAGGTGGCGAGCCGGAAGCCGAGCGCGAGACGTTCGTCCACGCTGCCGGGCGCTTCCTGCTTCATGCGGCGGGCGAGGCCTTGGGCGCACTCGTTGAAGGCGGGGTCGTTGAGGATGGCGAGAGCCTGGAGCGGGGTGTTCGAGAGGATGCGGCGTTTCGAGCAAAGCTCGCGGGAGGGCGCGTCGAAGGTGGCGAAGGTGGGATAGGGGATACTGCGTTTCCAGTAGGTGTAAACGGAGCGGCGGTAGCGGTCGGGACTCCCCTCGGCAGGCGTTGTCCACTTGTCACCGGCATCGAAGGGCTGCCAGACGCCGTCGGGCAACGGTGGATGTGCCGGAGGCCCGCCCGCGCGTTCGGTGATCAATCCGCCGACGTAGAGCGCGTGGTCGCGTGCCATCTCGCCGGTCAGGCGTTGGCGCGGACCGCGCGCGAGCAGGCGGTTGCCGGCATCCCGCTCGGCGAGTGCGGGAGTGATGGTGGAGTCTTGCCGGTAGGCGGCGCTGCGGACCATCTCCCGAAGCAGTGTCTTCATGCTCCACTTCATCTCGCCCTGGAATCGGACGGCGAGCGTGTCGAGCAACTCGGGATGCGTGGGTCTCTCGCCCGCGGAACCGAAGTCCTCCGGGGTGGGAACGATGCCCGTGCCGAAGAGCTCGAGCCAGAAGCGGTTCACCGCGACGCGGGCGGTGAGGGGATTCCCCGGCGAAGCGATCCAGCGGGCCATCGCAAGGCGGTCGGGACTGCCCTTCACCTCCAGCGGCGGGAAAACGGCGGGCGTGCCGGGCCGTGCAATGCGCTCGCCCTTGTCGATCCAGTTGCCCCGGATGAAGAGGCGGGTGTCGCGGGCGAGTTCCGGCGGGAGATCCCGCATGACCGGCGTGGTGGTGGAGGGCATGGCCGCGAGCGCCTTGCGGGCTTGGCCAAGCGTTTCCTTGAGCTTGTAGATGGAAGGATCGGGGTGGACCCAGGAGAGCTCGTCCGTAATGGCGAGACGACCGCGCTTCGCGATCAGCGGGTAGGCACCGCCCGCGGAATCGGTGGCATGTGCCAGGATCACGCGCAGGCTGGAACCCGTGTCCATATCGACGGGGGCGGAGGGAACGACGATGGCATGCCGCGGCTTGAAGATCTTCGTGTATTGGCCCCAACCGCGGTTCGAGCCCTTGATCGAGAGATTGGGGTCGAACGGGGGATGGGCTTCATCCGCGATGATCTCGGCGATCGGGATCGCCCTGGTCTTCCCGTCGCGATCGACAAGCTGGAGTTCAATCTTGCGGATCATCGCGCCCCATTCCGGGGTGTGAATGGCTTTCGCTTCATCGACCGGGCGGATCTCCACCCGTAGCGCGCCGAGGCGGTTGAGGCCGACGGACTTGGGGATGTCGAGGGTATGGACGGCTCCGGCGGCGACATTGCCGATGGTGCGGAACTCCTCGGTTCCGCCGTTTTTCACGACTTCGAGTTTCGCCTTCTGGCTGCTGCCGCTCATTCCCTGCGCCGCGATCCAGCGCGTACGGGCGTCGAGCGACTTGCGCCGCTCGTGGAGTTCTTCTTCAAGATGCGTGATCTCATCCGCGAGTGCGCCGGCTTCCGCATGGCGGGTGCGATCGAGCGGCACGCGGATCGCGGGATGGTTCTCGGGCACATCGGCATCCACGCTCTGGTTGAAGAAGGCCGCGAAGCGATAGTAGTCGCGGTGCTCGATGGGATCGTAGGGGTGGCTGTGGCACTGCACGCAGCCCATCGTGGTCCCCTGCCAGACTTCCCAGGTGGTATTCACCCGGTCCAGCACGGCGGCGACGCGGAACTCCTCGTCGTCGGTGCCGCCTTCGTTGTTCGCCTGGCTCAGGCGGTGGAAGGTCGTGGCGATCCGCTGGTCGAGGGTCGCCCCCGGGAGCAGGTCTCCGGCGAGTTGCTCGATGGTGAATTGATCGTAGGGCAGGTCGCGGTTGAAGGCGTTGATCAGCCAGTCGCGGTATTTCCAGACATCGCGGCGGCTGTCGATGCCGAGCCCCTCGGAGTCCGCGTAGCGGGCCAAGTCCATCCAGACGCTGGCCCAGCGCTCGCCGAAGCGGGGTGAGGCAAGCAGGCGCTCGACCTGCTTGTCGTAGGCCGCGGGGGATGGGTCTGTAAGGAAAGAATCGAGTTCTTCGAGCGACGGCGGCAGTCCGGTGAGATCGAGCGAAAGGCGGCGAAGCAGGGCCGCCTTGTCGGCTTCCTTCGCGGGGTGAAGCCCTTCGTGCTCCAGGCGGGCGAGCAAGAAACGATCGATATGGTTGCGTGGCCAAGCGGTGTCCTTCACCGGTGGTGCCTCATGCAAACGCGGCGCGACGAAAGACCAGTGCTCGCCCCATTCCGCCCCTTCCTTGATCCACTGGCGGAGGGTTTCGATCTCCTTCGCGGCCAGCGGCGGCCCGTGCTCGGGCTTCGGCATCACTTCATCGGGATCGGTCGAAACGACGCGGATCATCATCTCCGAGGCATCCGGATCTCCGGGTACGATGATCGGCTTGCCGGACTCGCCTTTGCCGAGCGCTTTCTCGCGGTAGATGAAGGAGACCTCGCCCGCTTCCTTCACACCGCCGTGGCAAGCGGTGCAGTGGGCGTTGAAGATGGGGCGGACTTCGCGGGCGAAATCGATCTTCGCCATGGCTGGAGAAGCCAGGAAGAGCAGCCCGTATGTCCACGGGGTCATGGGAAAATGCCTCATTTCGCGAAGATGCGGATCTCGTTCATGCCTCCGCCGTGGTGGGGGTGATCGGGCGGGCGCTCGGGATGGCGGTAGTGCGAGGTCACCACGATCTTCACGTAGCGGGCTTCCAGGGGATCGAACTCGAAGCGGTGGAAGCCGAACTCCTCGCCGCGCCTCGCTGCCACGCGCGGGAGTTCGGCGGCGGTCAAAGGGAAGAATCTCTTGTTGTCGAGCGAGCCGTAAGCCTCGAAGGAGGCGGTGCCGCGGTCGTTGATGCCGCGGTTATTCGTGTTCTGCAGCGCGATGCTGCCGATCATGGATGCCTCTAGCAAATCGACCGTGAACTCGCCGTTCTCGCCATCGGGGGCCAGCCAGAAGGACCAGTCGCCGGGTACGCCGCTGTCATTGAGCCGGCCATCGGTGAGATTGTCCGGCGGGAAGACCGAACCATGCGGGCGGGTGCAGTAGCCGGGGCTGAAGACCGGCTTGCCGAGTGCGAGATTGCCCTCTTCGGTCTCCGGGGTCGGGAACGCGTGGCTATGGTTCGCGAGCATGACCGGTGATTCATCAAGCGCGGCGAGCAGCTTCGGCTTGCCGGATTCGCGGACGAGCGCGCGGCTTTCACCGACGCCGAGACGCGTGTGCAACTGCGGGGCCGTTTGCACTTCCACCTCGCCCTTGAAGACTTCCGTGAGCACCACCGGTGCGGCCCCGTCGCTGCCGACGGCGAGGCCGAACTCCGTGCCCAGATCGACGAAGCGGCCGCCCGGCGTGTCGATGCTGAACCCCTCCGCTCCGTCGGGCGTGTGAACGGAAACGCGCCCGTGGGCGACCGAGAGCGCCTCCTTCTCATCGAGGCGGAAGCGGCAGGGCCCTTCCAGGACAACACTGGCCCCGCTCGGGAAGCCGAGCTTCATGAAGCCCCGCGTGAACTCCACCGGCACCGAAGCGGGAAGGCGTCCGGAGGCAGGGGCAGGCGACCCTTCCGCCCATGAGACGTTTTGAGCTTCGATCACCGTGGCGATCGGACCGCGCGGGCGGGTCAGAAAGAGAGCGGCAACGGAGCCTAGCAGCGCGACCGCAGCCACTGCCGCGATCAGTCGGCGGCTGCGGGAGGGCACGACCTTCTCCGGCGCAGGGGATTCGAAATAGGAAGGCGCCGCGGCGCGCCGGACGAGTGCGGACTGCAGGGCCGCCGCGCGACGATATCGCGCACGGGCGGGAGAACTGGCAGCGAGCATGTCGTTCAACTCCACACGCTCCGCTTCACCGAGGGACTCCTCGAAGAGCGCGTGCAGGAGAAGATCGAGACGGTCTTCTTTCATGGCGTGGCGAGCTTGCGCTCGATGCAGGTTTCGAGCGCCTTGCGGATCCGCATGAGTGCCAGGGAAAGGGCGGTGGGAGTCTGCTTCCGTTCCGCGGCAAGAGCCTGAACCGAGGAACCCGGCGCATACCGGGCGAGAATCAATTCGCGCTGGCGTCCGGGGAGTTCCTGCAGGCATTTCTCAAGCGCCTGCTCCAGATCGCCATGCGGGTCGTCCCGGTACTCCGCGGCCAGCAACTCGACCAAGGAGTCATCGAAGACATGCCGGTCACGGCTCGCATCGCGGCGGGCGGCCTTGACTTGGTACAGCGCGATGGTGAGCGCCCAGGGGAGAAAGGGTTGGGCGGGATCGTATTCCGCCGCCTTCCGCCAGAGGACCAGGTTCGTCTCCTGCGCCACGTCATCCGCCAGCATGCGGTCGGGAAGGAGCGAGAGGATGTAGCGGTGGATCTCCGGCTGGTGCCGGGCGATCAACCCCACGATCATTTCCTCGGCATTGTGCGGTTCGGCGGACATCTCCACCGGGTCTTACCAGAAATCCGCGGAATCTTTCGCGGGAATTTCGTCCTCAGAATCCGGATTGCCTAAGTCGCCTGTGGGATGAGACTGCCCGCCAATGAGAATGTGCCAATGGCGGCTGTTCGGGTGCTTCGCGTAGCCGGGTGGGATGTGGCCACGGTCTCCGAGTCGGCTCCTTCGATCTCAGATGTTGAGGTCTTGAGGATGGCGCGGGATCAAGAGCGTATCATCGCAACTTTCGACAGGGATTACGGAGAACTGATCTCCGCACGAGGACATCTCCCTCCGCGCGGGTTGGTCTACTTCCGTGTGGTGCCCCCGGGTCCGCGAGATGTCGCTACCTGGCTTTTGGAAATGGTTCGACAGGCTCTTCCGCTCGAAGGCTATTTCACCATCTTCGCTGGGTGGGAGCATGTCCGGCAGCGTCGATTGCCTTCCGGAGAGACGGGTGGTTAATGCTCCCCGCCGTCCTTCTCGTGCTGGTGGTAGTGCTCGCTCATTATGTCGCGGCCGAAGTCGCCGTCGAAGTCCCGCCAGGTCGCGTGGATGTGGTTGGCGTTGTTCTGGGTGTTGGCGGCTTCCATCAGGAAGGTCGGTCCTTGTACGCGGTAGTACCATGCCTCGCCGCGTTTCGTGCCGCCGGCCCAGCCGAAGCGGATCTTGTCGATGCCGGCCGCCTCGATCTTCTTCATGTCGCCATCGGCTAGCTCCTTGCGGTGGCGGCCGGTGTATTCGGTGATCAGGGCGAGCAGGGCCTTCTTCTGCTCCGCGGTCATGTCGGATGCCGGAATGCCGACCGGCTCGAGAGCGGTCACCTTGCGGCTTTCCGCGGTAAGGATCTCGCCGGGGGCCTTCTCGCTGAAAACGACCTCTTTCTTGCCGCTTTCAAGGAGCACGTTGGCAAGGGTCATGGCGAGGTCTTCCTCGGCGGCGAGAACGCGCAGACCTTTGTGAGTGCCTTCGCGGACTTCGGCGGGGTTGGCGGCGAAGAAGGACGGCGTGACGGCGACCTCCTTGCCGTCGACAACGGTGTAGTTCAACGCCAGGTGGTGGCCCTCGAATTTCCAGCCCCAAGCCTTCTCATCCCCGGGCGTGCCGAAGATCGACACGTAGTATTTGCCGTTGTCGCGAAAGGTGGGGTTCTTCTCCAGTTCGGCGAGGACCCCTTCCAAGGTGATGATCTGGGTCGCCTTCAGTTTGCCCTTCTCGCTGAGCACGGTGTCGAGCAGCTTCATGGCGGCAGCCTTCTGGGCTTCGTCCATTTCCTTGATCGGCAGCCCGGTGCGGTTTTGCGGGGTGAACTTGAAATTTTCCCGCTGGTCGGAATCAAAGGGGAAGGCCGCCTTGGCGCGCTTCGAGTCGTCGAGCGTGCCGAGGAAGGCGTCGGCGGCGGACTTCATGGCGGCGACGGAAGCCGTCTCCTCGGCAAGAGCGGGGAGGGCGAGGAGCAAGGCGAGGAACGGGGTTTTCATTCACCGGGGATACAATCGCAGCGGGGCGCTTCTCGCAAGAAGGAGTGTCAACATTCGGGGGGCTGGCGGCGATCTTCATCGAGAGGATCGATGCCCGGGTTAGGTTTTTCGATTTTGAGAACCCGCCATCAGGCCTAAGCTTTCCTTTCCGGCTCCGATCCTTGCCATGCCCCTGCTCCTCCGAATCCTCCGTCGCATGCTACTCTGGACCATTCTTCCCGTCGCTGGCGTCCTGCTTCTCCTCGCGGGTTGCCAGAGCAAACTAATTTACTTCCCGCGTCCCTACGGCCCGGACCACGTGGTGCGCTGGGACGCTGAACCGGGAACGAGGGTGATCGACTACTCGACCGCGCAGGGGAAGCAGCAGGCCTACCTGCTTTCCAAGGCGGAGAAGCCCGAGCGCCTGTGGCTGGTCTGCGGGGGCAACGGGACCCTGGCGCTGGAGTGGTCCGACTGGCTGCGCGAACACGGCCCGGCGCAGGACGCCTGGCTGATGGTGGATATCCCCGGCTACGGTGCCTGTTCGGGCAGGCCGCGGCCCGGGACCATCCGCAATACTTTGAAGGCCGCCGTGCCGGCGGGTATGGGCTCGCTCGGCTGGTCGCTTCCGGCGGATCGGGACAAGCTGCGCTTCTTCGGCCACAGCCTGGGAGGAGCGGTGTGCTTGATGGGGGCGAAGGAATTCGACATCCGCCGCGGCGTGGTCCTCACGCCTTTCACGAGCAGCATGGACATGACGAAAGCGATGTTGGGCGTGGATCTCGGCTTCATCGTCTGGCACCGCTTCGACAACCTCGAACGCCTCAAGGAACTGGAGAAAAAGGGCGGCGCGGAGGTGTTTGTCCTCCACGGCTCCGATGACGAAGCGATACCGGTGACGATGTCCCGCACGCTCGCGGCGAAGGTGCCGGGCGTGGTGCGCTACACGGAGATCCAGGGAGGTCGGCACAACACCCTGCAGGATATCGCGCCGGAGACGATCCGGCAGGCGATGTTGGAGGTGCGGCAGTAAGTCCTGCCCGTTACCCACATCTCGCATGAGGAAAAACGCGTCAGCACCGGGAGCGCGGAGCCTCTGGCCCCCAGAAGCAACGCTGCGGCTGGCTGTTCAAGGGCTTTGACGCATGCCGCCGTTTCCTCTCATTCCAATCGACAGGTGCATGCAGCCTCAAGGACTTCTTCTGCGGGCCAGAGGCTCCGCGCTCCCGGTGCTGACGCTGTTCCGCGAATGCAAGGGCGACTTCGGGC
>CAMLOZ010000110.1 GCA_946481625.1 uncultured Haloferula sp.
TCGAAGCGGACGAGGACAACGTCGAAGAGTTGATCGACGTGCTGCTCCGCGAGGAGATCACCGAGCTCTGCTGGGACACCCAGGCCCCGAGCTGCGATTCCCGCGGACGGGAGATGAAATACCTCAGAGACTCGGCCGCGGAGATCTTTTCGGCCCGTCCCTGCACGATCACCTGCCGCTCCAGCAGGATCCATGGGAAAAGCAGGGAAACGCGGGGGTTCTCCGCGATCTGCCGGGCTTTCCGGCTCTCGTAGTTCGTGAAAAACACGAACCCCTTCGCATCGAAGTATTTCAACAGCACCGTGCGCAGCAGCGGCATCCCCGCCGCATCGACCGTCGCCAGGCTCATCGCGTTCGGTTCGTGCAGACCCAACTCCGTTGCCTGGCGGAACCACACCTCGAATTGCCGGATCGGATCGGCGTCCAGATCCTCGCGGTGCAGCCCGCGGCCGGTGTATTCCTTGCGGAAGTCGGACAAGTCCATGGCCCGGGATAGGGTGGGGGAGGTCGCTCGGCAAGGCAACTTGACGGGCTCGCTTCCGCTAGAGATCGAACACCTCCACCCGCGCGCCTTTCTCCGGATGGCTGATCAGCACGGCGATCCGGCGGATCTCCCCGAGGTCGCTGCCCGTGTGGCTCAGGTAGTCGAATTTCCCGCGCAGGTCGGTGTAGCCGTCCTTGTGGAAGACTGCTTCCCCGTCGCCGGTTTCCACATAGACCTTCACGTAGCTCTGCGGCACCGGCAGGTGGCTGCCGGAATCGAAGACCTGCAGCGTTCGGGCCTCCGGCTGTCGCGTGATCTCCAGCGCCCGGCTGTCGAGCACCCTGAGCACCCGCGTCGTCCCTGACTTCGCCGCTACCAGCACATTCCCGTGACGGAAGTTCTCGGGCAAATCGACCGAAGTCTCGGCCGCTTGCAGCGCGACCTCGCGGGTTTCGTTCGCGAGAATGCCCGGCAATGAGGCGCCCTCCCCCGCGAGGAAGGGATTCTTCGAGAACAGCATCTCCAGATCCACGCTGAAGAGCTGCAGCAAGGTCTTGTCGAGCCGCCGTTGCTTCACCAGCAGCTTCCCGTCGGCTCCCATCGCCAGATCGAGCCTGGGAGATTCTTCCTTCGGCTTCTCCTCTTCGGACGGACGCGGTAATCTCAGCGCGGCGATCTCGTCGGCCTGAGCGATGATCGCCCCGAAGCGCTCCTGCCACGGACCCGGCGGCAGGTCCGCATGACGCAGCGCGATCGCCCGCGCCTCCTCCGGCTTCGAACGATAGAACTGCACGACCCCCGCGATGTAGTCGTAGGCCATCTTCGCGGGCAGCTTCGCAGCATCGATCCGGTCGAACCGAGCCAGCGCCTCGCTCACGCGGTCTTGCAGCAGCAGATGGGCTGTCAGCGCGAGATGGTCGTCCGCATCGAGCGTCGGCTTCCACGCCAGAATGTCGAGCAGCGCCGCATGGTGGGCCGTGGCCTCGGCATGCGTGAGCCGCTCCTTGTCCGCGAAACGATGCGCACGCGGATTCACCAGCGGGTCGAATTCCAGCGCCGCCCAATCGCGATGCACCAGCGGCCGCACCTGGATCAACGGGCTGTCGAGCCACTCCCCGAGCTTCCCGACGATCAGGGAATTCTCGATCGCATCCCGGATCGCACCCGCCTCGCCATGGAAGAGTCCGTAGGCCGCCACCTCCGGCGAATAGTGCAGCCGCTCGCGCAGCACCTTCGTCACCTCGTTGAAGAATCCTCGCTCGCGCAAACGCCAGCGGATGAGATTCAGATCGAGCGTCCTCAAGTTCGCCGTCTTGAGCCGTGCCAGCACCGCGGCATCCGTCGCATCCCGTGCCAGCACCGGCCAGGAATCCGCATCCGCCGCGGGCGGTTCCGCCACCACCTTCAAGGTCTTGCCCTCGCTGCGCGCGAGGATCAGATCCCCTTCGGAAACCTGCAGCGGATACAGCGCGAATTCCCCGGCGCTGGGAAAGTAGAATGCGAGGTCGAGGGTCTGGACGCCGTAGGGTTCCAACTCGTACGTCTGCGAGGTGGTGGCGGGCAGCCCGGCGAGCGGGATGGCTCCGGCGGGGATCTGGGCCAACACGTCGATGCGGCGGCCGGCACCGCTGGGATTGGTGATCACCATCGAGGCACCGTAGGCCACGCCCGCCACGAAATCGCCGGTGATGCTGTTCTCGATCTTGCGGCCTTCCTCGGTGCGGAAGCGGTCGTCGAGGCGATGGAAGGTCTGGCGCACCAGCACCGGCGCATCCGGTGCCACCCTCTGAGTCTCGCGGGTGTCCTTGTAGAACAGAAGCATCGGCTCGCGGGCCTTCACGCGGAGGGTCGAGCCATCGACATGGGTTTCCGGGCGTTCGGCCTTGAAGGGCAGGTCAAGCATCGCGAGGCAGAAGAGGGCTTCGTTGGCGTGATGGGTGCAGGCGTTGAAGTTCGGCGAGATGAAGCCGCCCTTGCCATCCCATGCCGCGAGATCGAGCCAGAAGCGGTTGAGCGGGATGAAGCTCTTCTCATCGGTCTTGCCACGATAGCGGTAGTAGTTCGACTCGCGCCACAGGCGGGTCTGGTCGCGCTCGGAACTCCAGGAGGGAAGGGGGGTGTTGCGGCTTTCGGCTGCATCCTTTGCGAGCATGGCGACGCCAGCCACAGCGGCGAAGGGATCCGCCGCGGAATCCGGGGGAGGGGGAAGCAAGTTGTTGGCGTCGGAGGATGGGCTCATGGCCAGATTCGCCGTGATCGCCTCGATCATCTCGAGATTCGTCGGGGTATTCCGGACGATGAGCTTACCCGCTGCCGGGTAAAACTGGGCGGTGGCGCCCTCGGGGAATTTAATTCCGTTCTCCTTGAGTATCTCGATCGGGTTCTTCCGGGGTGCGAAGCGCGTGGGGGCACTTTCACTCCCGTCGGCTGCGAACGGATCTTCTTCTGCGTTGCTGCCACTGCCTCCAAGCTTGGCGATGAAATCCGGTGGAACTACGAAGACGCGATTGAAGAGGTCTTCGTCGGTCTCGGTGGCGGGGACCAGGGTGACGGCGTAGTCATCCACCTTGTAGCGGAGCTTGGTCTGTTCGGTGATGTATTTCAGGGCCTCGGCGAGCGGGACATTTCTCAAGCGGAGTTCCCTGATGCGGAGTGCTCCCGGGTCGGCAGCGAGGACGCTGCCACCCGAGCGGGGACTGCGGATCACGAAGTTGACGCCTTTCTTGGTGGGGTCGGGTTCGCTGGTGTCGAGTTGCCTAGCTTGGTCGAGAAGGTAGTCGACCGCTTCTTCGACAGAGGTGTCCTGGAAATCGATCGAAGGGATCACGATATTTCTCAGCTTCTCCAGAATGTAGGGTGTACCCGACGAGACCATGTTTGCCTCGACGTCATTCGCGGCCAAACCCAAGGAGTCCTCGGTGCCGAGTTCGGAGCCGCGGAGGGTCTGGGTGAAGAGGATGGTTTCCTGTTCGGGGGTGGGGGCTTCGAGCTCCCATTGGTGGCCGAGTTCGGTGGCGATGCGTTCGCGGAGCTCGGGCATGGCTTGCGAAAGGAGGGCTTTCTCGGCGGCATTGAGGCGCAGCCAGGCGTAGGGGCGGAGGTAGGCGGTGAGGTCGCGACCTAAGAGGATGTCATCGATCACCGTCGGCTCGCGCTTTTCCGCGAGCATCGGCTTCACGTGCTTGGTGAAGAAGTCCGGGTCCTTGCGGGCGAGGAAGAGGTGCAACTCGTGGCAGGCGTGCTCCGAGAAGAAGGCGAGCTTGGCCTTCTCATCGAGGGAGGGCCAATCGAGCAAGGGCAGGAAATCATTGAGGCGCCCGTCGCCGGAGGCACCTAACAGAAATTCGTGGGCCTCGGCGAGGGTGGTGAAGGCGCGCCAATCGGCATCGATCACGCTTTCGATGCGGGCTTCCGCGCCCTTGGCGAGGGCGGCGGCGCGGCGGGTGCCGACGTGATACTTCTGCGAGTCGAGCGGCTTGGCCAGGCGGCGGTCGCGCAGCGGGGTTTCGGAGGGGACGAGAGGAACCGTCAGGTGATGCCGGCCGGCTTCATTCGCCGCGACGATCTCCAGATACTGGCACTGCGCGAAGTCGGCGGCTGGGACCTGCAGCGTGCCATCCGCGCCGACTTCGAGATCGAGTTTCAGCACGGCGGGGTGGGCGAGGAAATCGAGGGTCGCCTCATCGCCGGAGCTTGCGTGCCGTTCGCGGGGCGGGGCCGAGGGGGCGGGTGCGCGGCCCGTGTCGCGGCGGCGGTCGTCCCGCATGCCTTCGCGGCCACCGGCACCGGTTTGCTTCACTTGCGCGACTTCATCCTCGCTCCAGCGGTTGGCGAGCAGGCCGGGGCGAGGGAGCATCGAGCCCGGGAAGGCGAGGGCGGCGCGGCGGTCGAGAATGTAGCGGACTTCATCGCTGACGCGGCTGGCTTCGAGGAAGGCATTCCCGGTGAAGCCCGGCTTTATCGAGTCCGGCTGCGGATTTGCGAAAGGCTGCAAGGCTGCGCCGGAAGGCCAGGCGTGCAGGTAGCGCCGACCGAGCAAGGAGACGCGGGTGGCCGGGGTCGAGCCATCGATTTTCAGCGACAGCGAGCCAGCTTCGGGGGACGCGGAAGCGATGAAGGGCATCGCCGGGGAATAGCGTGGCAGGATGCGGGCGGTGGAGACGAGGAGGCCGCCGCGATCCACGCCGGAGGAAACGCGGAGATCGTAGGCGGTGCCGTCGAGCACGAGCTTGAAGTCGCCTGCGGGCAGGCCGCGGACGGTGAGACGGCGGTTTTCGACGACTAGCTTGTCGAAATGATCGCGCAGCATCTGGCCGTCGCGGGATTCGAAGAGAGCGACGCGCGCGCGCTCGGGAGCGGGCATGGGGCGCAGCAAGGGCAGGCCGACCTGATCGCCGACGGCGAGATGGAAGTACTTCGGAAGGTCGCTCCAACCGGCCTCCTCATCCGGTCTCAGGCTGACTTCCGCGATGTCCGAACTCCGTGCCACCACGCCGGTGATGTCCGGGAGCAGGCCGAGTGCGACGCGGCCGCGGTCATCGCTACGCAGGTTCTGCTTGGCGGTGCCGGTGTAGTGGCGGTGGGTGAACTCCAGGGTCACGGGGCGCGAGGCGAGCGGCTCGCCATTGCGGCCGCGGATTTCGAGGCGGTAGCCTTCGGTATCGCGGGTGAAATAGGCGGCGGCGATCCTTCCGGTGGTCACGATGCCGTTCATTTCCCATGTGCGGGAGGCGGAGAGCGGGATCGGATCGGCACCATCGCGCGGGGTGACGGAACCGGTGAGGCGCAGGGTCAGGGAGACGGCATCGGCGGGGACTTGGAAGGGCACGCTCATGCTCGGGGCTAGCTTGAGATCCCCACCGATCACGCGCTCGGTGCTGAGGCCGCCCGCAAGAGTGGCCCGGAGCACCAGCGAGGGCTTATCGATCCACTCCAGCGGGATCTCCTTGCCATGGCTATTGAGGCGCAGGCGGAGGAAGACGCTGGCCTCGCGATCGGCAAGCAATTGCTCGCGGTCGAGGTGGAAGCGGGCATCGAGCGAGATCTGCTCGACGCGTGCCTTCAGCTCCAGCGGAGCGGCGAGCTTGCCGCGCTGGACCATGCCGATGCTGCGGGAAGAGGCGGTCTTGTCGGGGATCACGATCTTGCCGGTGGCGTCCGGAGCGAAGGTTTCGGTGCCGATGCCGACCGATGCGTCGGTGAGGGGCGCGCCGGTTTCATCGAAGACGCGGACCGATTGGCCGCGGGCCTCGCGGTCGACGAAGGCGATGAGGCGGCCTTTTCTAACAAGGGCGCGCGAGGAGACGCCCTTTGAGACGCACTCGACGATCCACGCACCGGGGCCGGCGAGCTCGGGGAGATCGATGGCTTCGCGATGGATCGCGAGCGGGGGCTGGGCAAAGGTGAGGCGCTTTTCGTGATGCGGCACCAGTCCTTCGAGATCGAGGCTAACCGGCGGCTCGCTGCCTTCGCGCTCAATCCAGGAAGGCAGATCGAGTTCGAAGATGCGGACGAGTAGCTCCGGCGTGTTTTTGAGGTCGAGGGCCAGCTTCACCGCGGCATCGGCGGGGAGCGTGACCGGCTGGCCGGGGGCGAAAGAGATGCGGGTCTCCTTCTGCATCGCGAGCAATTCCGCGGGATCGAGCGCGGCTCCCCAGCGGACGGGATCGGCCCCTGCCAGCAGGCGGGCGCGGGCGTGGATCACGCGAAGCCTCTTCTCCTCGATGAGATCCTTGAAGAGATCGGGCGTATCCGCTTGGGCGAGGAAGTGTGCGAGGTAGTCCTCGACCAACCCGCGGTCGTCATCGACGGCGGGGCAGCCGGTGGCCGAGCGGTAATTGGCGCGGGTGTCGATGAAGGGATCGTCCGAGCGGGGCAAGTCCGGAGCAGCCTTCAGGATCGGGTGGCTATTGCGCGGTAGCCTGAGATAAGCGAGGAAGTCCTCCTGCGGGAATTGGCCGAGATCGCGCTGGAGGCGGAGGTGGTGGAAGAGGACGTGGGCCTTGAGGGAATTGAGCGCGGGTGGGAGGGTGAGGACGACCTCGCGGCAAGCGGCGAGGTGGACGGCGTGCGCGGCGGGATCGAGTTCGAAATCGGTCTCGCTGCCGGGCAGGAGGGTGACGAGGTAGCGCACGGCGAAGGCATCATTGCCGCGGAGGGCGGGGACGGCGGTGGCGAGTTCGTCGAGCTGGGCACGGGTCAGCTGACGCTCGATTGCCGCGCTGCCGAAGCGCGGCGGGAATGGTCCGGCATACAGCTTGGCTAGCAGCGGCACCACTCCCGGCAGATCCGCTCGCTCCAGCGTGTCGCGGAAATAGCGCGATTTGGATTCGTCGAAGGTCGCGACATTCGCCATTTCCGCCATCAACCGCTCTTGCGAATATTTTCGGTAAGGCGTTTCGCGGCTCCACATCGCGGCGAGGTTCTCGAAAGCCCGCTCCGAAATCATCGCCGGATCGAGCCGGTCGGGCAGCTTGGCGTCCGCATGCGAGTCCGGCTTGGAGTCGTCGAACTTCATCCCTGCGCGCCGGATCAGTTCATCGGCCGCCTTGCGCGGATCCGCCTCGAATTGCAGCAGGATCTCCCGGTTCTCCAGAACTTCGTAGCCGTCCAAGGAGACGGGAGACTCGTTGCGTTCGGCCGCGGCTTTCCACCCCGCCATGACGCGTCGGTAGTCTCCGCCCCGCCCGGCGAGCTGAGAATGCAGCGCCTGATAGAAATACCAGTCCCGCGTCTGCGGAACCAGCCGGGTCAGCGCGGCATCGCGGGTCGCCGGATCGGCAAATCCTTCCCTGAATTCCAAGTCGGCCGCCGCCACCGGCAGCAGGAGAGCGAGCGAGATGAGGATTTTTCTCATGCTCGGGATATAAGAAAGGCCGTGGGGCAGGGGAAGGGAAGAAAGTGCCGGGAAACCGCCTCACAGAAATGAATTGGCCAAGCGGGACCGGCACGCTAGGCTCCTCGCCCCGGACGGGAACATCATGGCGATCCAAGGACTGGAATTGGCAAAGGCTTGTGCAAAAGCGGCAGACGAAATCCAAGCGGAGAAGATCCGCCTCTGGGATCTCCGCGGACTCTCGAATCTCACTGATTTCATGGTCGTCTGCTCCGGCTCCTCCATGCCCCACCTCCGCGCCATCCTGCGCGATGTCCGCGGCCACGTGGACGAGAAACACGGTGCCAAGCCTGTGAATGCCGAGGGCAACGCCGACACCAAATGGGTTGTCCTCGACTACATCGACGTGATGGTCCACGTCATGCACGAGGAACTCCGCGACTTCTACGGCCTCGAAGACCTTTGGGCCGACGCCAAGGAGGTCGACTGGAAAGCCTGAGGTGGTCCGCGCAGTCCTCTGTGCGGGACCGAAGCGCGGGCCGTAGTCACGCGGCCCGTGGTCGTAGTCCCGCCTTCGCGCGGAGACGGCATGCGCGGAGCGATGGCTACAAGCCGCATTGTGGAAAACGACGGCGTCTTCGCGGCTGTTTTTCACACCACCATCAAGCAACTGATTCAAGCTCGCGATTGGTTGGTCGTTGAGGATTAAGTGCTTCATTGTTAACGCCTAACTATTCGAAATTCGATCAAAACACTCAATTGAATCGGTGGGATGAATCGCTCGTTTTTCCATTATCCCCAACTTGTTCACAATCCCCGTTCCCAATCTATTCACATCTTACCCCCATTGACCTTCTGCTCCCGCATCTCCTAAAACAACCCTTCGCGACCGCCTCCACCTCCCTTCCGCGACCCGCCCTATGATTTCCATGGCTGACGACAGCAAGTCCTCCCGCAAGCCCGATTCCCCCGCCTTGCAGGGAGCGGACGCCGGGACCTCCGCCGCCGACGTGATGCGCTCGATGCCTCACGCCCTCGGCCCCGAAAAGAGCATCCTCTCCTCCATGCTCAAGGACCCCGAGCAATGGATCGGCATGGCCCTGGAGGAGGGCCTTACCCGCGACCACTTCTACCTCCCGGGCCACGGCCTGCTCTTCGAAACCCTCCGCGAACTGAACGCGAAGAGCCAGGAGATCGAACTCGTCTCGCTGGTCCAGCTCCTCCACGACCGAGGCCTTCTCGATAGCGTCGGCGGCCCCGCCGCCATCACCGACATCTTCGGCTACGCGCCGAATGCCGCCCACTTCCAAAACCACCTTGGGCTGGTGAAGGACAAGTTTGTCCTCCGCTCGATCATCCGTACCTGCACGGAAGCGGTCTCGGAAGCCTACGACAACCCGGAGGAAACCGTCTCCCTCCTCGACCGCGTCGAATCCAGCGTTCTGGGCATCCGCCAAGGCACCGAGACGACC
>CAMLOZ010000111.1 GCA_946481625.1 uncultured Haloferula sp.
AGGAAATCATCCACGTCCTCGAAGGCCGGGCCGAACAATGGGTCGGCGATGAATACCGGATCCTCGGCCCGGGCGAAATCGCCCACCTTCCCGCGGGCGTGATCCACGCCACATTCAATCCTTTCGAGGAAACCCTCGTCTTCCACGCCATCCTTTCCCCCGCGCTGCTGCCGTCCCCGCAAGACCGGGACGAGGACCCGAAGGACGTCTCCGCCGAAGAGCCGTGGAAGTCGATCCGGAAGGGCATGACGCCCTGCCGGATGCTGGGCTAACGTCGCTCAGAGCTTCTCGATCCGGAATACCACCGGCTTGCTGTTGATGCAGTCGAGCGCCTCGATCTTGTCGAGCGTTTCCTGCAAGCGTCCGAAGCGGCAGGTGTGAAGGAGGAAGACCATGTCGAGGAACTCGGCGTCCGGTTGATCCGGCTTCACGGGAGAATGAGTGCCGGAAATGCCGATCCCGGCATCCGCAAGCACCCGCGCCACCTCGGCGATCACGCCGGGGCGGTCGGTCACGTCGAAGCGGACGTAGTAGGCCGTTTCCGTGTCCTCCACCGGCAGGAGCACGCCGCTCTCGCGATACGGCAGGAAACCTCGGTGCCCCGTCGGTTGACGAAGCGAGCGCGCTGCTTCCACAAGATCGGCCACCACCGAGGACGCCGTGGGGTCCTGACCCGCACCGCGACCATAGAAGAGGGATTCGCCCGCGGCATCTCCGTGGACCGCGACGGCATTGAAGACCCCGTGCACGCTGGCGAGGATGTGGGTCTTCGCGATGAAGGACGGTTGGACACGCAGTTCCACCGAGCCATCCGGGTGCTCCCGCACCACTGCAAGCAGCTTCACCACGTAGCCGAGCCGGGTGGCGAACTCAATGTCGATCGGCCGCACCTGCTCGATTCCCGCAACGTGGACCTTCGCCGGGTCGATCGGGAAACCATAGGCCAGCGAGGCAAGCAGGATCGCCTTGTGGGCGGCGTCCCAACCGTTCACATCGAGCGCCGGGTCCGCTTCCGCGTAGCCGAGCGCCTGGGCCTCGGCGAGAGCCGCGGAGAATTCCAGGCCCGCCGTCGTCATCCGCTCCAAGATGTAGTTGGAAGTCCCGTTGATGATCCCGGTGATCGAGTGGATGCGGTTCCCGATGAAGGATTCCTGCACCGTCTTGATGATCGGGATGCCGCCGGCGACCGCGGCCTCGAAATGAATCGGCGCGTCGTGCTGCTTGGAGAGCGAGAACAGTTCCACCCCGCGCTCGGCAAGAAGCGCCTTGTTTCCCGTGACCACCGGCTTTCCGGCCTTTAACGCCGTAGCGACGATCTCGAAGGCATCCGTCGTGCCGCCGATGAGTTCGACAACGATATCCACCGCGGGATCCCCCACCAGTTCCCGCCACGAGGTGGTCAGCTTCTCCGCCGGGAGATTCACCGGCCGGACCTTGGCGGGATCACGCACCAGCACCTTGGCCACTTCCAGATTCACCACGCCGCCGGTGCGGTCGCAGATGAGGCTGGCGTTGCGTTCGAGGGCCAGGACCACGCCGGAGCCGACGGTGCCGAGACCGGCGAGACCGATACCAAGGGAGCTGCAATTCACGGGCCCGACCATCGGTCGGCCCGGCTCCGCGGAAAAGCGCAAAGCGGGTCAGGCTCCCTCGGATTTCTCCGCTGCCAGCCAGTCGCCGACATGGTCGCCGTAGATTCCCTGTTCCTCGCGGCTCTTGTAGTTGAGGTAGGCGGCTTTCGCGACGTCCTTGGGCGGCGCGTCGGCCGCTTGGGCCTCGCTCTTGGCAGCCGTTTTTTTGGCAGCCTTCTTCGCGGCCTTTTTAGCGGGGGCCTCGGAAGCGGCCTTCTTGGCCGCTTTTTTCGCAGCTTTTTTGGCAGGCATGACACCATAGTCCAGCACACCCGGTGCCAAGCGGCAAGGGTGTTCCGCAAGCGGGTGATTGTCAGGGGGGATCTCCCGCGTATAGTCCGCCCGTGGAGAATGGCTACGGCTGGCGCGCCTCGCGCGAGACGACACCGCTGCGACTTCCCGGCCCGGACAACATGGGCTGGTGGGTTGCCGTGGCGTTTTTCGTCGCCGTGATCCTCCACGTCGCAGCGTTTTTCGCCCTCGGGCACATCAAGATTTCGCAGGGAATCCTCCCGGCTGAAGAAATCGTCACCGAGCACGTCAATCTGGAACCGGTCGAGGTGCTTCCTCCCGACCAGGATCTGGCAGTGCCGGAAGAGGTCGTCGAACCCCCGCCGCCCGCAGCGAACCTGCTCGAGGAAATCGACATGCTCGCGAAGCTGCCGGAGGATACCGAGATGGACATCCAGCCGGACCTAGCCGAGCCGGAATTCGCGGTGCGTCTCGAGAACCCCGCCATGGAGGGCGACCCTGAAGGCTTGGTTGTGGACCCCGCCGCAGGGATCGACCTGGATACCTCGCTTCCCGAACTCGGCCGCACGGATGACACGCTGCCGCTCGCCGCGGAGTCCCAGGTGATCGTCGATCCCGGTGCCAGCGTGGCGGACGATTCGAACCTCGACCGTTTCGCGGAAGACCTCCTCAAGAAAGGCGCGGGGGGTCTCGTCCAAGCGGGCAGTCTCGACGGGGTCGTGACCCTCGACGACATGGCCGGCCTTTCCCCCGATGTCCTGATCGGCAAGAAGACAATGCTCCCCAGCGACCTGCTCTTTGAATACGATAGCGCCGAACTCCGCGAAAGCGCCCGGGTGGGCATGATGAAATTGGCGCTGATCATCGACCGGAATCCCAACCTCTACTGCTGGATCGAAGGCTATTCCGACCTCTACGGCACCCAAGCCTACAATCTCGACCTTTCCCGGCGCCGTGCCAACGCCGTGCGTGAGTACCTGGTGAATACCCTCCGTCTGGACGGAACCAAGATCATGCCGCGCGGCTATGGCATGGCGAAGCCGCTGGTCCCCTCGGGAACGGTGGAGGAGCAAGCCCCGAACCGCCGCGTGGAAATCCGCATGCGCCGGACGCCTCCTCCCGCCCAAGTGACGGCCCAGGCCAAACCGCCCGTGCAACCGGCCCCGGCACCCGCGCAGAATCCCGTGCTGGTGAAGCCCATGCGAGCGCTTCCGGTGGAAGAGGAAGCCCCGGCTCCGGAGCGTGCACCCAAGGCGCGCATGATCGAAGAGACTCCGGCTCCTGCGCCGGAACCCCCGCCGCGGGCCAAACCCGTCGAAGAAGATCCCCCGAAAGCCGAGCCCGTGGAAGAAAGCCCTCCGCGGGCCGCCGAAGTGAAGCCTCTCCGGGCCGAACCGGTGGAATGATCCGGACGACCACCCTTGACCCCGCCGGTGAGGCGGTTATCCCGGGGACGTGAAGCCGCTCGATCCGCCAGCCAAGCCCGGAGCCATTCTCTCCTTCGACTTCGACGGCACGCTTCACCATCCGGCCGATGATCCACCGGTCAGCCTGCGTCTGTTCCAGACCCTCGAGCGGCTCCGGCGCGAACACGGCGCGCTTTGGGGAATCAATACCGGAAGATCCATCGGCCATGTCGTCGAAGGGTTGGTGGACGGCCGTTTTCCCTTCGCTCCCGACTGGGTTGTGGCGCGGGAACGCGAGATCTGGTTGCCGAACGACAAGGGCCGCTGGACTTCCCACGAGCCCTACAACAAGCAGTGCGAGAGCGGGCTCCACCACTTTTTCAAGGAGGTCCGCGGCACCCTCGATGTGATCCGCCACGAGGTGGAGGAACACACGGGTGCCACCTGGATCGAACAGCCGGGAGATCCCGCGGGGCTCGTTGCCCGCACCGAAGAAGAAATGGCGTGGATCATGGAGCGCGTCGTGGCGCTGACGGCAGGCGATCCCAATCTGGGCTGGCAGCGCAACTCGATCTGGCTGCGCTTTGGTCACAAAAATTACCAGAAAGGTAGTAGCTTGGCGGAAGTGGCACGACATTTCGGCCTCGGCCCCGCGCAAACCTTCGCCATCGGCGACAGCCACAATGACTTCGAGATGCTGAGCCCCGGAGTCTCCGCCATGTTCGCCTGTCCCGCGAACGCCGTGCCGGAGATTCGTGCCCATGTCAGCAACGGCGGCGGCCACGTCTGCCTCCTGACCCACAGCGAGGGCTGCGCGGAGGCGCTCGAGCACTTCTTCGGCACCGGCAGCTAACGTCCGGCAAGATCAACCGGTGCTGGCCGGATCGCCGAAAACATAGCCGCGCGCCAAAGCCGTGAACTCGTTCGCCTGAGCCCATTCCCAGGACGCTCCCTTGCCCAATTCCGCCGCGAGGATACGCGCCACCGTCGTGGCCGCCGCGATCGAGGACCGGGCATCCAGGAGCAGGCAGCGGCTGCGTCTCGCGAGGACGTCTTCCACCGTGCGGGCCATCTCCATCCGGGCATGCCAGCGCACCTCCGCCACGCTCAAATCCAAGGCCGGATGCACCCGCTGCGGCTCGCCAAGGCTGCGGATCGCCGCCGCATCCGCGCCGTACGGCCTGAGATTCGATTCGGGGATCTCCTCCGTCGTCGAACCATGGATCGGCAGCTCCCCGGTACGGCAGGGCCGGCTCCCCAAACCCGCCACTTCCTGAGCGCGATCGATCACATCCTCCGCCATCTTGCGGTAAGTCGTCCATTTGCCTCCGGTGATCGTGATCAAGCCGCTTTCACCGATCAGGATCGTGTGGTCCCGCGAGAGGCTCGCGGTCTTGGCTCCCTCCCCCGCTTTCACCAGCGGCCGCAGCCCGGCGAAGACGCTCAAGACGTCATCCGGGCCGGGATCGCGCGTCAGGTAGCGCGCCGCATGGATCATGATGAAGGCGATCTCTTCCGGCAGCGCCCGCGGCTCGAGCGACTTCCCGCGCAGCGGCGTGTCCGTGGTGCCCACCACCACGCGGTCGTGCCACGGTACCGCAAAGAGTACCCGGCCGTCGGCGGTCTTCGGAATCATGATCGCAGCGTCTCCCGGCAGGAACTCCTTCGGTAACACAAGGTGCACCCCTTGGCTGACCGCCACGATCTCCGCGGCCTCCGGTTCGTCACGTCGTCGCAGTTCATCGACAAAGATCCCCGTCGCATTGATCACGCAACGGGCGCGGATCGTGAATTGCCGGCCGCTTTCGACATCCCTGGCTTCGATCCCGCGGACCTTTCCCTCTTCCTTCAGCAGGCCGGTGCACTTCACATGGTTGGCCAGCTTGGCCCCCTGCTCCGCCGCGGTCATCGCCAGATGGATCGCTAGACGCGCGTCGTCGAATTGCCCGTCGTGGTAGATCACCCCGCCGGTCAGGCCCTCGGGCTCGATGGTCGGGATGCGTTCCAGCGTTTCCTCCCTGGACAGGCAATGGCTGGCACCGAACCCGAGTTTGCCGGCGAGTCCGTCATAGACCCTCATGCCGATCCCGTAAAACGGACCCTCCCACCAATGATAGGTCGGGATCACGAAGGCAAGATCGTGCACCAGGTGCGGCGCGTTCTTCGCCATCCGCCCGCGCTCGTGCAGGGCATCCATGACCAGCGGGATGTTGCCCTGCTTCAGGTAGCGCACGCCGCCATGCACCAGCTTGGTGGAGCGCGAGGAGGTGCCCTTCGCAAAGTCCGACTGTTCGACCAAGGCCACGCGGTATCCCCGCGAGGCCGCATCCACGGCCGCGCCCAACCCCGTCGCGCCGCCGCCCACGATGCAGACGTCGAAGTTCTCCGACTCCAGCGCGGCGAGGTGGTCAGAGCGTATCATCGGCCCATCGCTTCGAGCGTTCCACGGCACGATTCCAGCCGTCCACCAGATGCTTCATCTCGTCGGCCGAGCAAGTGGGAACGAACTCCGTCCCGGCCTCCCGGCGCCGCACCAGTTCCTCGCGGCTGTCCCAGAATCCCACGGCGAGTCCCGCCAGCCACGCCGCCCCCAGCGCCGTCGTCTCGACTTCCTTCGGGCGCAGCACTTCGACACCGAGCAAATTTGCCTGGAACTGCATCAGCAGGTCGCTCCGCGCCGCGCCGCCGTCCACCAGCAGGCGCTTCAGCGGAATCCCGCTATCCTTCACCATGCAGCCCGCGAGCTCCGCACTCTGGAAAGCGATCGATTCCAGCGCCGCCCGGCAGAGGTGGGCGCGCTTCGTTCCCCGTGTCATCCCGAAAACCGCCCCCCTCGCGTAAGGATCCCAGTGCGGCGCACCCAGCCCCGTGAAAGCCGGCACGAAATACATCCCGCCGCTGTCCGCCACCGTCGCCGCAAGCTGCTCGCACTCCTCCGCGGACCGGATCAGTTGCAGGTCGTCACGCAACCACTTCACGATTGCTCCGCCCATGAAGACGGATCCCTCCAAGGCATACTCCATCTTCCCTCCGATCCGCCAGGCAACGGTGGTCAGCAGGTTGTTCGTGGAAGCCACCACCTCTGTCCCGGTGTTCATCAGCATGAAGCAGCCGGTCCCGTAGGTGTTCTTCGCCATGCCGGGCGAAAAGCATCCCTGCCCGAAAAGGGCGGCCTGCTGGTCGCCTGCCATTCCCGCGATTGGAATGCCTTCCTGCGATTCGCCGAAGATCCCGCTGCTGTCCTTCACCTCCGGCAGGATTGAGGCCGGGATACCGAGGATATCCAGAAGCTCCGCGTCCCACTCGCCACGGTGGATATCGTAGATCAAGGTTCGCGAGGCATTCGTCGCGTCCGTTGCATGCACCGTCCTCCCGCTCAGCCGCCACAGCAGCCAGGTGTCCACCGTGCCGAACATCAGCTTGCCAGCCTCGGCCCGCTTGCGCGCGCCTTCGACGTTCTCGAGGATCCAGCGAATCTTGGTTCCGGAAAAATACGGGTCGAGCCTTAGCCCGGTGCGCTCCGCGAAAAGCGATTCCAATCCCTCGGCTCTCAGCTTGGCGCAATCCGCCGCCGTCCGGCGGTCCTGCCACACGATCGCCGGATACACCGGCTTTCCCGTCTCGCGGTCCCACACGAGCGTCGTCTCCCGCTGGTTCGCGATGCCGATGGCCGCGATGTCCTCCGCTTCCAGGTCCGCTTTCCCCATCGCGTCCACCGCCGTGGACCATTGGCTCGCCCAGATCGCGAGCGGATCGTGCTCCACATACCCCGGCTTCGGGAAATGCTGCGGATACTCCTTCTGGCTGACAGCGACCTGCCGCCCGTCGTGATCGAACACGATGGCGCGCGAGGACGTCGTGCCTTGGTCGAGCGCGAGAATGTGGGTCCGGGGCATTGGGTTTCACCTTCTTCCTAACACGGGATTGTCAGGACGCGAAGCATCTTCCTTGCATTGAAGCGATTCCGGGCGCTTTTTGGTGACAACATGGCCGTACTCAAGCGCGTCTTTGCCCTCGCCCTGCACTACCCGGGGCGGACCGCCACCTCGCTGGCTATGGCCATCATCTGCACGGTGCTGGTTCTCGTGCTGCCCACGGTCACCCAGGTGCTGGTGGACGAAGTGATGGGCAAGGGCCGCTCCGACCTCCTTTTCAGAACCGCAGCCCTGGGCGTCGGCGCGATCCTGCTCCGGCAAGTCCTCTTCATGCTGCGCACCTATGGCAACAACGCCCTCGAACAGCGCCTGATCCATGATCTCCGCAAAAAACTCTACGACAAACTCCAGCGCCTGCCGATCAAGTGGTTCGACTCGAATTCCTCCGGCGAGATCATGTCCCGCGTCGCCAGCGACGTGCCGTCCACCGACCGCGTGATCGTCGAGACGATCGACCAAGCGATCCCCGCTCTCCTTCAGTTCTTCATCATGGCGGGCTGGATGTTTTATAAAAGTTGGGAACTCGCACTGGTGACTCTCGCCCCCTTGCCGATCATCGGCTTGATCACCTCGATCTATTCCAAGCGGGCTGAGCCGCGCTGGCGCGAGTCGTCCGAAGCCTCCGCCGCTCTCAACGCCCTGCTCCACGACAACCTCGCCGGGATCCGCCAGATCAAGGCCTACACCGTCGAGCCCGAAGCCCTCGACCGCTTCGATGCCGCCAGCCGCCATGTTGGCGAGAAGCACATGCGCGTGATGAAAGGCCAGGCACTCGTCTGGCCCACCGTGTCCCTGCTCGCGGAGTCCGGCATCATTCTCATGCTCGGCAGCGGCGCCTACATGGTATTGCAGGGAAAGATGGAGCCCGGCGTGCCGATGGCTTTCCTCGTCGCATGGGGCTTCCTCTTCGACCCCATCTCGCGCATCAACAATCTCACCCAGCTCTACGTCGGCGGCAAGGTGGCCGCGAAGCGCGTCTTCGATATCCTCGACCTGCCCGACGAGTCTCATCTCACCGAAGGCGAGCGTCCCGCCGAGTTCAGGGGCAAGGTGGTCTTCGAGGAGGCCGGTTTCTCCTACGATCCCGATTCACCGGCGGTCCAAGGGATCTCCCTCACCGCCGAACCCGGAATGACCGTGGCACTTGTCGGGCCCACCGGTGCGGGCAAGTCCACCGTGCTGAATCTGCTCACCCGTTTCTACGAAACCGACAGAGGCCGTATCCTTCTCGACGATCACCCGATCGAATCGCTCTCTAAGGAATGGCTGCGCGACAATACGGGCTACGTGACGCAGGAGAGCTTCCTCTTCAACACCACCTTGCGCGATAACCTCCGCCTCGCCAAACCGGATGCCACCGACGACGAGATCTGGGCGGCGCTCGACAATGCCAATGCTTCGCCCTTCGTGCGCGATCTCCCCGAGAAACTCGACACCGTCGCCGGCGAACGCGGCGTGCGCTTCTCCGGCGGTGAAAAGCAACGGCTCTCGATCGCGCGCGCGCTGCTGAAGAATCCCCCGCTGCTTCTGTTAGACGAAGCCACCTCCGCGCTCGACAACGAAACC
>CAMLOZ010000112.1 GCA_946481625.1 uncultured Haloferula sp.
CTGGGGTAGAAGCCGGGGCAGACGGCGGTCTAGCAGCACGGGGAGAAGAAGGTCGAGGCCAGCGTGGTGCGCTACTGGAGCGAGGCGGCTGAGGGGAAAGCGGGCGTTTACGTGACGGCGGCGGGATGGGTCGCGATCGTGGTCAACGGGGGCAACGCGGCGGAGGCGCTGGGGGTGAAGGCGGGGGATGAGGTGAGGATTTGGAGGAAGTGAGAGGCGTCTGTTTTTAGCCGCAAGGACGCGGAATTTTACAACCGAGGAGAGGCACCACGAATCGGACGAATCTTACGAATGGGGATTTTGGCTTGAGGCTGGAGACGGACGATGGGGCGGGAGCGTTCGCTCCACATGAAATTCACAACACGGAAGTTGAAAAATTTCGTGGGATCGGATGACATGACCGGCGCTGCCGATTTCGTATCATCAGCTGTAACTCATCCCACGACCATGCGCCCCATTGCCGTCTTGTTGGCGGGCCTTTGTATCACTGGTGCCACCGCCGCACCCCGTCTCCATGTATCGACGGCGTCGCTGACGCCCGAGAGCACGATCGAACTCGTCCTGGACCGCGCTGCTGCCCCTGCGGACCGGATCGGGCATGAAGCCAAAACGCCCTGGCTGGACATCCAGCCGGCGTGGGCGGGAACCGTTCACTGGAAGGAGGCGAATGTTCTGGAATTCCGTCCGGCCACGCCGCCGGTGCTCGGAGCGACCTACGTTTTCAAGCTGAAGGGCAAGCACGTCCATCTCGACGGCACGCCGGTTCCGAACGAGGAACTCGGGAAGTTTCCGAGCGAGCCGTTCCAAGTGGACTATGCGACCCTGTTAGAACGCTACGAGGGGGACTGGTCGCCGCGGACGGCGTCGTTTTTCCTGCGCTTCAACGGCGACGTGACGCCGGAGAAGGCGGCACCGTTCCTGTTCTTCGAGGCGGACGGCGGGAAGCGCGTGGCGGCGAAGACGGAGCGGGCGAGCTTCGGGCGGCTGAAGCAGCCCGGATTCCTGGGGCTTTCCTGGAGCGAGCGCTTCGCGCTTCGCGGCCAGACGGAGGTTCCGGAGCGCGAGCTGAAGCCCGAGCTGGATCTGCCGAACGGGCTGGTCGTTTCGCCGCTGCAGCCGCTGCCGGAAGGGAAGAACTGGCGTCTCTCGATGCTGAGCGGGCTGCCGGATGCGACGGGCAAGGCGAAGTTCGGAGCGGACGCGGTGCGGCACATCGGCAACGTGGATCCGCTGACGATCGAATCGCTGAGCGCGGTGACGATCGCGGACGAGCCGCGGCGGATCGTGGCGGACTTCAACGTGAAGCTGCCGGTGGATCTGCCGGCGGGGTACGTGATCGTGACGCCGCAGCCGGAGGAGTTCCGGATCGAAGTGAAGAACGACGAACTGCATCTGCTCGGCGACTTCTCGCAGGAGTCGGTGTGGAACGTGCAGCTTGCGGGCGAACTGGCATCGATCGATGGCCGGGCGCTGGGCCGGCCGGTTTCGAAGCAACTCGAGTTCAAGCCGCTGGCGGCGGAGCTCGCGTTGCCGAGCCAGGATGAAAGCCAGCTTGCCTCCGGAACGCGGAAGTACCGGGTGCAGACGGTGAATCTGGAGAAGGTGCGGGTGCGGGTGAAGAAGCTGGACGGGGCGCAATTGATCCGCGCGCAGCAGGGTTACCGCCACTACACGGGGGTGGGTCCGGACGGGAATTATCTGAGGCCGACACACCTTATACCCTACGAAATGATGGGCGGTGAGACGGTGGCCGATCTGGTGATCGACCTTCATAACCCGTTGGATACCAGTCAGCCGATACTACTGGATTGGGACAAGGTGCTGGCTGGCGAGGCAAAGCCGTGGGAACTGGGATTCCCGAAGGAGGCGGAGGGGCACGAGCCGGTCGCGAAGGCGCCTGGGGCCTTTTTCATGGAGATCGCGGGGACGCCGAAGGAGGGTTCCGGGAAGCACGAGGAGGAGGATGAAGAGGGGGACGGCGTGAAGGCGCCGGTGGCGCAGGCTTTGATCCAGCTCACGGACATCGGTCTGGCGTGGAAGGTGATCGACGGCGAAGCGCGGGTGTTCGCGTTCTCCTGCCTGACCGGCAAGCCGCTGGCGGACGTGGAGCTGACGACCTACGGCGAAGACGCGAAGGAATTGCAGCACGGCAAGACCGGTGCCGACGGGATGGCGAGCCTGCCGCGCGAGGCGGCGACGCGGCATTTGCAGGCGGTGCTGGGTGCGGACCGTTACTCGATCGCCTACGACACGGCGCTGCCGACGGTCGGGCTGTGGCGCTTCCCGGTGCGCTATTCCTGGGAGGAGACCCCGGTGGAATTCCGCAAGGCGTTCCTTTTCACGGACCGCTCGCTGTATCGGCCGGGAGAGACGGTGCACCTGAAGGGTATCGTGCGCCGCCAGAGCGGCAACGCGATCGTCCCGCAGCCGCAGGCGAAGGCGGAACTGGTGGTGATCGACCCCACGAACAAGGAAATCGTGCGGCGCGAGCTCGAGGTCTCGGCGAACGGGAGTTTCGACGCGGACATCGCCCTGCCGCCGGAGAAGACCGGCTATCACCGGATCCGGCTGGAGTATCCCGAGGAACTGGCGAAGCTGGAGGATCTGGAAGATTGGTCGGAGCGCCAGCAGATCCAGGGTAGCGCCGCATTCGAGTTGGCGCTGCGGGTCGAGGAATTCCGCCGCAACGCCTTCGAGCTGTCGCACACGCTCGACCAGCCGGCGGAGGGAGCGAAGGAGGTCTCGCTGCTACTAAAAGCCTCGTACTATCAGGGCCAGCCGGTGGCGAAGGGGCAGGTGGACACCTTCACCCATGTGATGGAGACGAACTTCTATCCGGAGAAGTTCCGCGACTATCTTTTCGGCGACCACCGGACGCAGGACTTCGGTTACTGGTACCACTACTTCGGCTACCGCTGGGACGACGACTACGGCTCGCGCAAGGCGAACAACGAATCGTCGAAGGCGGAGCTGGCGGAAGACGGCACGGTGAAGATCACGGCGAAGCTGCCCGACGCGGAGTTCCCGATGACGCGGGAGGTCACGGTTTCCACCGAGGTCACGGATGCGAACCGGCAATCGCTGAACAAGAGCACGGCGGCGACGGTGCATCCGGCGTCCGTGTACGTGGGCATCGCGCGGATCGACAAGCTGGTGCGGGCGGGGGACCGCCTGCCGCTGCAGATTGTGGCGGTCGGCACGGATGGCGAGGCCTTCGCGGGCGATCTCACGGTCGAGGCGAAGCATTCGCGCGAGGTGAACGACCAGGTGCGGATGTCCGACGGCAACGGTGGCAGCGCGGTGCGCAACGAGGCGCGGCGCGAGGATCTCTCCACGACGCAGCTCAACCTGAGCGGCGGGAAAGGCACGGAATTCCTCTTCGCCCCGCAGCAGGCGGGCCTGCACCAGATCGAGTTGCGCGGGAAGGATGCGGAAGGCCGCGACTTCGCGACCGTGGCCTCGATCCACGTTTACGGCGGCGACGAGTATCCCTGGGCCTATGAGGACGGGATGCGGATCAAGCTGGTGGCGGAGAAGAAGCTCTACAAGCCGGGCGAGACGGCGCGGGTGCTGGTGTTGTCCCCGATCGAGGGCACGGCGCTGGTGACGGTGGAGCGTGAAAAAGTGCTGCGCTCCTTCATGGTCGAGCTGAAGGCCGACAAGCCGGTGCTGGACATCCCGGTGGGCGATGCGGATGCGCCGAACGCCTTCGTGTCCGTGCTGGTGATCAAGGGAGCGCAGGACAGCGCGCGGCAGTTCAAGGAGCCGCAGCTGCGCCTGGGTTACTGCGAGCTGATGGTGGAGAACCAGCGCGACCGTCTGGCGGTGAACCTCGAGGTGCCGAAGGACAGCGTGCTGCCCGGACAGAAGGTCGATGTAGCGGGCACGGTGAAGCTTGCGGATGGCTCTCCGGCAGCGAACGCCGAGGTGACGTTGTATGCCGAGGACGAGGGCACGCTGGCGGTGATGGGCTATGAGACTCCCGATCCGATGGCCTGGTTCTACGATCCGCGTGAACTGCGGGTGAACTGCGGCACGACGCTGGACCGCTTCCTCGCGGAATCTCCCGACGAGCAGAGCTTCTTCAACAAGGGCTTCTTCGTGGGCGGTGGCGACGGTGATCTCTCCGCTCTGGCCGAGCGGGCACGGCGCGACTTCAACCCTTGCGCCGGTTGGCAGCCTGCGCTGACGACGGATGCGAGCGGGAGATTCACGGCGAGCTTCACGATGCCGGACACGCTGACGCGCTACCGGGTGATCGCGGTGGTCCATCACGGCGAGGCGAAGTTCGGCCACGCGCAGGCGGACGTCACGGTGAACAAGCCGCTGATGATCGAGCCGCAGGCACCGCGCTTTGCCAACGAGGGCGACTCGCTCGACGTGCGCGCGCTGGTGCAGAACGCTTCCGGCCACAAGGGGACGTGGAAGATCAGCTTCAGCCCGAGCCCGGCGGCATCCGATCCGATCGCGACGCTGGTGGGTGCGGAGACGGAGAAGACGCTGACGCTGGATTCGGGGGCCTCGGCCACGGTGGTGTTTCCGGTGAAGTTCGACAACACCGGGGAAGCGGTCTTCACATGGAAGGCGGAGCCGGTCTCGTTGGAGGGGCTCGAAATGACGCCGGTGATCGCGAGCAAGCATCGCGACCAGGTGGAAGCGCGGTTCCAGGTGACTTATCCGGTGCCGTTGCTGCGCCAGGCAAAGTCGGTGAAGCTGGGCACGGACGGCGCGGACCTGCTGAAGGACTTCGATCCCGCCTTGCTGAACGGCCGGGGTCAGGTCGAGCTGGAGTTCTCGCGCTCGCTGCTGATGGATGCGGCGGGTTCGGTGGATTACCTGCTCCACTATCCGTATGGATGCGTCGAGCAGACGACCTCCTCGATGATGCCGTGGCTGGCGGTGGATCAATTGCGCGGGGTGGTGCCCTCGTTCGCGAAGTATCCGCCGGCGAAGGTTCAGGCCGCCTTGCAGAGCGGGGTGAACCGCTTGCTGAGCATGCAAACGGCGGACGGCGGATTCAGCTACTGGCCGGGCAGTACGGAGACGGTACCGTGGGCATCCGCGTATGCGGGGCTGGGTCTGATCCTGGCGCGTGAAGCGGGGGCGGAGGTGCCGGAGGCATCGATCGTCTCGCTGTGCAATCATCTGGAAGCGGGCCTGCGCGGGATCGGCTCGGGAACTTCGGCCTACGAGTTGGAGACCGCGTGCCGCGCGGTGTGGATACTCGCGCTCGCCGAGCGCGAGTCCGCCGCTTACGTCAATGCATTGAAGGACCGGATGGCCGATTTGAACCCGCGGGCGCGTTGCCTGCTGGCGCTCGCGTGCTACGTGCCGGGGAACAAGGCGGGAGCTACCGCGATCCTGAGGGACAAGACGAAGTTCCGCCTGCAGGACGACCGCTGGATGCCGTGGGAAACGGACAAGGCTCTGGAACTGCTGGCGTGGTCGGCGATCGACGCGGGATCGGCGGAGGCCGGTAGCGCGCTGGAACGCTTGGTGAGGGACCGCAATCCCTACGGGCACTGGAACACGACCTGGGTGAACGCGTGGTCCTTGCTGGCGCTGGCGACCTATGCGGACAACCACGACGAGTCCGAAGCGGCGACGGTGACGCTGACGACGGCGGACGGTCCGAAGACGATCGTGCTGAAGGCGGGCGAGCCGGCGGTTGCCATGGAGTTCCCGCTGGGTGAGGGCCTCAAGCTGGCCGCGAGTTCCGACAAGATGGCGTACCTGCGGGTGAAGCTGGCGTCGAAGCCGGATCTCGTGCCGCAGATGCCGGTGGCGAAGGACGGGATGGAGATCACGCGCTTCTACGAGCGGGTGAAGCCGGATGGCACCAGCGAACCGCTCGGCGAGGTGAAGCCTGGCGATCTGGTGCGGGTCACGCTGGAAGTGCTGATGCCGCAGCGGGAGTCGCGCTATCTTGTGGTCGAGGACCGTTTGCCCGCGATTTTCGAGGCGGTGAACAACGACTTCGCGAGCCAGGCCGCGCATGGCAATGCGGGGCGGACCTCGGAGAACAACTGGGCCATCTCGCACAGCGAGCTGCGGTCCGACCGGGCGTTGTTCTTCTACGACAGGTCCTGGGGTGGCGGGCGGCAGAAGATCACTTACCTCGCGCGTTGCACGATGGAGGGCAAGGCCGTGGCACCGCCCGCAAAGGTGGAGTCGATGTATGATCCGGACAACACGGCGCTCTCGGCATCGAGGGAGTTCTAGGATTACTGGAGCTTCAAGGGCGATTCGTTCCGCCTGAAGGCGGGACTACGAACCCTTGAAGCGATTGCCTGGAGTGCTTCGTCCGGCTGAAGCCGGGACTACAAACCACCGATGGCTGGCCGTCTGAAAAGCTTCGTTCGACGCAAGCGGGTCCTCGTTCCGGGGATCGCGCTGGCGGCGGCGTTGTTCACGTGGTTCCTGCTGCCGCGGTGCTTCGAGCTGCCGGCTTCGCTGACGGAGAATCCCGCGGGGTCGGCGGTTCTGTTAGACCGGAACGGCGAGCCGCTGCATCATCTGGTGCTGCCGGATTTCACGCGGAGTTCGCCGGTCTCGTTGGAAGAGGTGCCGGCGGATCTGGTGGCTTGCACGCTGGCGGCGGAGGACCGCCGCTTCCGTTCGCACGGGGGCATCGATCTGCTTGCGACGCTGCGGGCGGCGAAAGACGCGCTGCTGCACCGGCGGGCGGTGTCCGGGGCGTCCACGGTCACGCAGCAGCTGATCAAGCTGGCATCGCCGCCGGCACCGCGGAACCTGCGGACGAAGGTTCGGGAGGCGATGCTGGCGCGGCATCTGGAGATGAAGTGGAGCAAGGACGAGATCCTGATCGCGTACCTGAACCGGCTTCCCTACGGGAACCATCGTAGCGGGCCGGCGGAGGCGGCGCGGTTTTACTTCCAGAAGCCGCTGGCGGATCTCTCGCTGGCGGAGAGCGCCTTGCTGGCGGGGCTGCCGCAGGCACCGAGCCGCTTGAACCCGATCAAGCATCCGCAGCGTGCGCTCGCGCGGCGCGAGGTCGTGTTGCAGCGGCTTTCGAACCAGGGAAGCCGCGATCCGGCCCGGATTGCGGCGGCGAAGGTGGAGCCGTTGCACTTGCGGCCCCTTCCGGAGAACCCGGTGGCACCGTGGTTGCCGGACACCTTGGGAACATGGGGGCATGGGGACGACCCGCGCTGCACCATCGACCGCGCCTTGCAGGCGGATGTGGAGGCGATCGTGCGGGAGGAGCTGGCAAAGCTCTCCGGCTCGAATCTGAAGCATGCCGCGGTGGTGGTGCTGGACAACCGCAGCCGGGAGATCCTCGCACTGGTGTCGTCCGGGAATTGGCGGGACCCGAACGGCGGGCAGATCAACGGGGCGCTGACGCCGCGGTCGCCGGGCTCGGCGCTGAAGCCCTTCACGTGGTTGCTGGCGTTCGAGAAAGGCGGGCTACATCCGGCTTCCATCGTGGCGGACATTCCCACGCGGTTCCGGACCGAGCAGGGGTTGGACGCGCCGGAGAACTTCGACCGTACCTTCCGCGGGCCGGTGAGCGTGCGCGAGGCGCTGGCCTGCTCGCTGAATGTGCCGGCGATGCGGGCGCTCAACGAGATCGGCGGGCCGAGGCCGCTGCATGAGCTGCTACTCGTGCTGGGATTGGAGAGCATCGGGACGGACTTCGGGGCGTATGGATTGGGCCTGACGCTCGGGAATGCTCCGGTGCGATTGCTGGATCTGACGAATGCGTATGCGACGCTGGCGAGCGGCGGGATGCATCGGGCTCCCCTGCTTTTCCCTGCCGAGCCATGCGAGGCGAAGGCGGTGCTGGACCCGCAGGCGGCGTATCTGATCGCGGACATCCTTTCGGACCCAGAGGCGCGGGCGAAATCGTTCGGGCGGGGCGGGCCGATGGAGCTTCCGTTCCGCTGTGCGGCGAAGACGGGGACGTCCTCGGACTTCCGCGACAACTGGTGCGTGGGCTACACGGCGGAGTTCACGGTGGGCGTGTGGGCGGGGAATTTCGACAACTCGCCGATGAAGAATCTTTCGGGGGTGGCGGGGGCGGGGCCGGTGTTCCATCGGGCGATGGAGCGGCTGCATCGCGGGCACGGGCCGGTGTGGCTTGAGCGGCCGGCGGGATTGGTGGAGGTTACGGTTGATCCACAGACCGGCAAGAGGGCGGGGAAGGGAGTGGTGACCCTGGTGCCGTCGGATCGGTTGCCGATGTCAGCCTCCGGCACGGATCGGGATGGGAAAGGACGGATTCTACTGGATGCGTCGTACTCGGAATGGCTGGCATCGGAGCACAACCGGAGGCGGTCGGATTTCGCGCTGGCGAAGGATCAGCCGTCGGAGATTCCATTACGGATCCTGGCACCGAGGGAAGGGAGCCGGTATTTGTTAGATCCGGAACTGCCGAACGGGGGATTGCTGCATCTGGCGACGAATTTGCCGGGAGAGGTGGAGTGGTCGAGTGGCACGCTGGTGTTGAAGGCGGGGAGGCCGGAGCCGATGGCGAGGTTGACTCCGGGGAAGCATGTGCTGGTGGCGACGGACAAGAGGAACGGGGTGAGGCAGGAGGTGGAGATTTTGGTGGAGGAGAGGTAGGGGGGACTTGGTAGGAGACGTTTGCCTTCGTTCGAAGCGTATGAACTGACGGCCACGACCGCCGCTTCTGCGGGCCGGTGGCTCCGCGCTCCCGGGGCGCTGTCGCGTAATACGAGAC
>CAMLOZ010000113.1 GCA_946481625.1 uncultured Haloferula sp.
GCAGCCGATGCCGACGCCGTCCTGGCCGCGGTTGTGCTGCTTCTCCATGAGGAGGAAGAGCTTCTGGAAGCCCCACAGCGCGGTGCCGTAGCGATCGTAATAATAAGCCAGGGGTTTGCGGAGCCGGACGGCAGCGATTCCGCATTCGTGCTTCAGGGAGTCGCTCATGAACCGCGAGGAGTATGGGGAAGGAACCGCGAATGGACGCGTATGGACGCGTATGAAAAGGCAGGAAGAAAGAGATCTGGTGAGGAAGGCCAAAAAAGCGCCGGATCCGTAGCGCCGGACTCCACAGGACGGACGGCTGTTCGCCATTCGCGCCCATTCGCGTCCATTCGCGGTTTCAAACCCCGCTTCCCGGATGTTTCCGTTCCAATTCCAATCGCGTGCATTCGCGGTTTGAAAATCCGGTCTTGGTTCACTCGCCGCGGACTTTCACCCGAACGCCCTCGGTGTCAACCAAGGTCCCCAGAATCGTGCCGCCGGGGCCGGCGGAGAGGATTTTCCCCGCTTCCGCCGGAGAGACGATGGCCACCCAGCCGATGCCCATATTGAAGGTGTGGAAGCGGTCTTCCGAATCGACGTGGGCCAGCAGCTTGCCGATGCCGGGGAGCTCCCAGGCCGGAATCTCGAGATCGGCCCCGAAGCCGCGGAAGAGGCGTTCCAGGTTTTCCGGCAGACCGCCGCCGGTGATGTGGGCGTAGGCCTTCGGCTTCACGCCGGCGGCGCGGATGTCGCGGACGACATCGTGGTAAAGGCGGGTCGGCTCGAGGAATCCGAGCAGTTCTTCCCCGCTCACGCAGCCGGGGTGCTCGCGGAGGACGCGGCGGACGAGGCTCCAGCCGTTCGCGTGGATGCTATCGGACTTGTAACCCACGAGCACGTCCCCGACCTGGAGGGTGGAGGGATCGACGAGTTCGGGTTTCTCGGCGCAGCCGATGCAGAAACCGGAGAGCTCGATCACATCCGGCGGGACGATGCCCGGCATTTCGGCGGTTTCACCGCCGGCGAGGATGCAATCGCAGGAGGCGAGGTAGTCGCACATCCCGGCGATCAGGCGGGTGATCTTTTCCTCATCGAGCGCGGCGATGCCGATGTAGTCGAGGAAGAGGAGCGGGTCGCCACCGGTGGTGAGGATGTCGTTCACGCTCATCGCGACCAGATCCTTTCCGGCGGTTTCAAGCAGGTCGTGCTCGAGGAGCAGTTCCAGCTTGGTGCCCACGCCATCGCAGCCGGTAACGATCACCGGCTCCTTGTAGGAGCTGAGGTCGTAGCAGGCAGCGAAGAGGCCGAAAGCTCCGAGGAGCTTGCGGTTCTGCTGCGTGCGGGCCACGTGGCTTTTGATATCCCCCACCAAGGCGGCCGCTCTGCGCGTGTCCACCCCGGCCTGCTGGTAGGTCAGCTTTGATCCCATGCTTCGCTCGGTGCGCGGGTTGTAACAGCGCCCCCCCCGGGGTCACGCGGAAAAACGGACGAATCGCGCAAGCGGCCCGAAATGTGCGGGAATAATTGAGGCGGAAATCAGCGTGCCAACCTCGAGAGAACCTCCTTGGAGGCCCTTTTTAGTGTGTCATCGCCTCCGAAAGCTGCTAGAAACACGTTTTTTAGGTTTTTGAGAGTGATCCCAAAGGCTGATGACCAAGAACTTTGGAAAATGTTCAAAAATTTATTGCCTGATTCACAAAAAATTCTTAAAGCCTAGACCCAACGGCACGCCAGATATTTAATTAATCTTGAATATCTGCCCGCAACCGGTAGAAAACGCAGCATAGAGATTGCAAAGAGCATGAATTCTGAGTCCCCACAGTTGAAGCTCCAAGCCGGCCTGGCCATCGGGTACGGGCGGGCTTTGGCGACGACGGCCGAGGACATCACGCTTGGCGGCGGGACGCATTTTCTGATCGCCCGGAACGGCCGGGGGAAGACGACGCTGCTGCGGACGATCTCGAAGACGCTCAAGCCGGTGGGCGGAGCGTTTGAAGCTTGCGGCAAGGTCCAGTACCTGGCGGAGGATTTGCGCTTCGATCCCGAGATTCCGGTGAGCGGGATCTTCCGGGCGATGCTGCCGTACGGGCGGTTGCAGGAAGCCGCGGATCTGGCGACCTCGCTGGAATTGGATATCCGCAAGCCTTACGGGAAGCTCTCGACGGGAAACCGCCGCAAGGCGCATCTGATCGTGGCGGAGTATTCGATCGATCCGAAGGGCGGGAACATCCTGCTGCTGGACGAACCTTTCAGCGGACTCGACGCCTATGCGCGCGAGATTTTCGAGAACATCTGGCGCTCGAGCACCGCCGGGGTGCTGCGACTGGTGAGTTGTCACCCGGACTACGACTCGATGGGCATGCCCAGCGCGATCGTGATCCAGGGAGCGGGGATCCGTCATTCGACCGGATCGGAGCAGACATGGAGTGAACTGAAACAGCAGCTCAACTGACGCCATGCGACTCTACCGTCTCACGACCTTCACGCTGTTCCGCAGGAATTCCTGGGTGATCTGCATTTTCGCCGTCGGGGTGCTGCCATTCCTGCTCACGCAGATTTCGAGCGGCACGGAGAATCCCGTGCTGATGAAGCCGGCGATCGCGCAGGCGACCTGGGCGATGGCGCTGCTTTCCGCGATTTTCTGGGGCTTTTTCACCGCCGCGAAGCAGGGTGAATCGAACGCGCGCTCGGGGCTGGGCGAGTATTTCCTGACCAGCGGCGTTTCCGCGAGCCGGCAACTATTCGAGATCTGGCTCTCGGTCTCCACTTTCCTGATGCCGCTGCCGTTGATTTCCGCGGCGATCTGCATCCTGGCGGCGAGCCCGGGGATGGCGGACGAGCGGAGCATGTGGATCGCCACGAATTTCCAATATGCCATGCTGTTCCTGATGGTGATGGCCCCGTTGGTGGCGCTGGCGACCGCCATGGCATCGCGCTTCGGGAGCATCACCGGCTTCCTCACCTCCAGCGGGCTGGCGATTTACGGGCTCTACGGCGTGGGTTACCTGAAGCTGCTCGGCAACCTGGAAGACAACGCGGTGCTGAAGTGGGTCTGGGCGGCCTCGCCCCACTATCATTTCGCGGATCCGACCGAGCGCCTGCGCTACAAGCTCGGCGCGATCGCCTGGGACAAGTTCCCGCTGCTGCTGGCCTACTTCGCCGGGATCCTCCTGGTTTACGCCGCGATCTCGCGACTGGTCTTCCGCGCCCGCACGACCGCCTGAAAGATCTCCGACCTCCCTTTCCCTCCCAAGCACCATGAGCCTCCGCAACCTTGCGATTCCAGCCACGCTCGCCCTCGCCGGCGCCGCGCTGTGGTCGTACGGCGCGAAGCAACTGGCAGGCGGCGGGGACTTCTATTACTTCCCGAATCCGCTGGGGCTGAAGATGAGTCCCTACGGCCAGGTGATCGCGATCGCGGCGCAAGGCGGGATCTCCTCCGACTGGCATGCGGTGGAAGTCTCCGGGAGGACGGTGAAGGCCACCTGTTCCTGCGGCCACGACCATGCGGACGGTTCGCACGAGTGCGCCGAGCCCGAGGGGCTGATTGCACGGCTTGAAGAAGCGACGACGGAGCGGACCAACGCGCGTCCGGCGACCGATGCCCACAAGAAGTATCTGCGCCGCCAGATCGAAGACCGGCTGCGCGCCGCGTATGAACTGGATCCTTCGAACTACGCTAACTACAACTCCTATCACCTCTTCCTGACGGAGCCCCAGGTGGGGACCCGCCCGATCCTGACGGGCAAGGCGCTCGCCCTGGCGCAAGGCACGATCGCCTATTGCCTGCGCGAAGAGAACGATCCGCGCCCCGCCCTGACGGCCGCCTCCGCCTCGGCGAGCATCCTGGAACTCATGTTCCTTCATAAGCAGGACTACAGTGTCGACAAGATGCGAGAAGAGTTGGAAAGGTTGAACTTTTCGCTTGCGAAACATCATGAGCTGGCCGACCGGTGGATCGAGTCCGGCGAATACGACCGGCTCTCCCCAGCGCGCCAGTTCGAGATCCAGGAGCGATTGGAGTTTATCACCAAGATCCGCAACGCCGCCGTGGCGACGATCGAGCGACTTTCCAAGCAAAGTCCGGAAATCAGCTCGCACTTCTAAACGCCCCACGGAGTCCCATTCCCGTTTTCCCACCTCCCGCATGTTCACCGCCGTACACGAACCACCGCCGCTTCCGGTCAGGAATAGTCCTGTCTCGCTGCCGCGTTTCGCGCCGGGCATGAGCGGGGCCACGCTGCTGGCGATCATCTTCCGCACCTGCAAGGAGCTGCGTGTTTCGGACATCCAGATGCGCACGGAGCGGCCGGTGTATATCCACACCAACAAGGGGGTGGAGAAGCTGGATTTCCTCGGGATCCTCAGCGGGTCCAACATGGACGAGATCCTGAAGGCGCTGATCACGAACCGCGAAAGCGCGAGCCACGGATTCGGCGAGGAATCGAACGTCGAAGAGCGCGTCGAAGACAAGATCGCGAACGCGATCCGCGACTTCGCGGAGCGCAAGGTGGCGGACTTCTCGTGCGACGGCATTCCGATGGGAGAGAACGGCGAGCGCTCCGGGCGCCTGCGTATCCAGGCCCACCTGAGTTCTTCCGGTCTTGGCATCACCTGCCGTATCCTGAACGACTACATCCCCGAGTTGGAAAGCCTGGGGATCGATCCGGACACCAACTACGTGCTGCGCCAGGCGGTGCAGAAGCGTGCGGGCCTGTGTCTGGTGACCGGTCCGACCGGTTCCGGCAAATCGACGACCCTCGCCGCGCTGATCGACTGGCTGCGCCGCAACCACGGCAAGCACATCGTCACGGTGGAAGACCCGATCGAATACCAGTATCCGGACGACATGGAGGACCCGGAGTATCCGGGCCGCCGGATCCCCTGCCCGAGCGTGGTGACGCAGCAGGAAGTCGGTCGCGACGTCCACTCCTACCGCCAGGGCCTGAAGGATGTGCTCCGCAAGGCGCCCCACGTGATCCTGCTGGGGGAAATCCGCGACCGCGAGGCGATGGAAACCTGCATGGAGGCGGCCCAGACCGGTCACTTGGTTCTCTCCACGCTCCACACCACGGGTGCGGTCAAGACGATCGGCCGTATCCTCGAGCTCTATCCGAAGGAGAACCACTCCGCGGTGCTCTCGCGGCTTTCCGAAATCCTGATTTTCATTCACTCGCAAGGCCTCCTCAACGGGGTGCAGAAGCGGGTGCTGACTTACGAATTCCTGCAGAACAACGACGATGCGGTGGCTTCCGCGATCACGAACTACGACGGCGGCGCGAGGTCGCTCGAGGACGTGATCCGCAGGGCCGGAAACATCGAGTGGGATGCGAACCTGCGCCGCCTGCTGCGCCAGGGGCTCATCACCGAAAACACCTTCGAGAACGCACGGATGAACCGGGACGACACAGAAATCCTGTAATCCGGACGTGCGATCTCCTGCCCAAGACAAAGACAAAGACACACCCAGATACACACACCAAACATGAAACTGACTCGTACCTCCAAGCGCGCAAGCGGCATGACCCTCCTCGAACTTACGGTGGTCATCCTCGTCCTGCTTTCGCTCATCTCCATCCTCTTCGTGGGCGCCCGCGCTTGGAAGAAGGGTTCGGACCGCTCGGCCAACATCATGAACATCCGCAACGCCCAGCAGGCGGTGCGTGGTCATGCCAACATGCGCAACCTTGCGGAAACGACCGGTGCCTGCACCGAGGATGACATCTACGGCGTGGCTGACGACGGCGTCGGCGCTTACCTGCGCAAGCCCACCCCGCCGGCCGCCGAAATCACCTCCTACACCGGTGGCACCGTGGTTCCGGCCGTCGGCACCCTCTGGCTGACGGTGGTCTACACCGGCACCGGCGCTGCCGATTACGGTCCGTCCGCCGCCACCTACTCCGACTGGTGATCGCTGACGCTGACCATTCCGAGCGGGCCCCCGGGCCGCGCGAGGAATAACCAGCCATTGTCTCCCGTCCGCTCCGGCGGGCGGGAGACCCCTTCCCCCCAATCCCATTCCCCCCGACGATGTTCCCACCCTTACCCACCCACACCCTTGGTCGCCTACCAACATCCCTCGGGGCTGAATCCTCTGCAGAGGTTCCGCCAAGCCGGCGCAATCCTGCGCGGCACGAGCCGTGCGGTTAACGCCGCATGGTATCAAAACGCACTCGAACTGGACTACCAGCTTCACGTGCGCGTCGACGGCAGCCGGATCGATTCCTGGCTCTACAACCGCCGCGCGGACCAGTGGAGCGCCGGCCCCGTGCCGGACGAGGCGTGTGCAACCGATCTTTCCCTGGTTCCGGCATTTGCCGACCAAGTGCTGGCGACCGCGAAGGCTGCCAGCGCCCCCTCGATCGCCGTGGTCTTGCACCTGGCGGACGAGTTCTCGACTTCCGAGCTGAAGCCGGAACTCGACAACCCCGGCGCGCTCGCGGAGCTGCGAGCCCAGATCGAGAACGATCCAAAAGGGGTTCTCGACGACGCCTCGGTGAACGAGGCGGAGAGCGCATGGCGGCTGATTCCCTATCCCGCGGCCGGGAGCGAAGCGATCGCGACGACCATCAGCATCAGCCGCCGCTGGGCCCCGTTTCTCGACGAGTTGCGCCGGATCGGTGAAGAAAAGAACTTCCCGATCATCACGCGCGGGGTGAGCGCACCGCTGCTCTGCCTGCTGGCCCTGCCCGATCTGAAGCCGGATGCCATCAGCCGGCCGATCATCGCGATCCTGCCGTATCCGCGCTTCACCTTGCTGGCATTCTTCAACGAGCACGGCGACCTGCGGCTACTGCGCACGCTCCAACACCGCGGCCAACGCCGCCCGACGAACCTGCGCCATGCGACATCGACCACGGCGGCGGCGCTCGAACTGGCCGATCCGGAGATTTTCCTGTTCAACATCGGCGACGGTGCGGACCCGCAACTGGCGGCGGACGTGCAGATCGTCTTTCCGGCCACCTCGATCCGCGAGGTGACTTGGGAAGGAACCCGCTTTTCCAAGCCCGCGGGCGGGGTCGGGTTCCCCGAGCCGCTGATCACGACCACGCTGACCGCGCCACCCGAGACCCCGCTGGCAAATGCCCATACGTTCACGGTGTTCCGTACCGACGGTTGGGCGACGCAGGATTTCCTGCCGGTGCCGCGGGAGGCCGCTGAACTTTATCCGAACGGCAGCGAGATGAAACTGCTGCGGATGGCGAAGTATGCCCGGCTCGGCTTCGCCGCGGCGGCGATGCTTTCGCTCGGTTGGCTGGCCTTCGGCATGGTCGGCATGATCCGGCAGCCGGAGTGGGCATTCAACGCCGAGAGCGCCCAAGTGGGCAAGCAGCGGCTGGCGATGGTTACCTCCGAACGGAGCCGGATCGAGCATTGGGACAACCTGCTGGCGGACCGGTCGAAGGCGTGGTGCTCGATGGAGCTGCTCTCGATCCTGTTCCCGGAGAAGGGCGGCTTTCTCGCGAAGAGTTTCAACCACTCCGTCCGGACGGAAACCACGCCGGGGCAGGCCATGGCCGGCTTCGTGAAAGAGTGGAAGATTACCGGCCTGGCCCGTGAAGAGGCGCTGGAACGGCTGGCGGCGCTGAACACGCGCGAAGGCGTTTCGGCGGTCTTCAACGAGGTGGCGGAAGCGACGGGCAACGACGCCTTCCGCACCAACATGGGAAGCCGTACGCTGGTCGTGAACATCCGCACGCTGGAAAACCCGGGCTACAAGCCGGGACCGGTGGAAGACCTTTCGATCCTGGACGAAGGCACCTACCCGTTTTCCTTCGACCTGACCATCACGCAACGCTTCGAGTCCTCCGATCCGATGGCGCTCAAGGCGGCGGCGGCGCCCTGACCGCGAATACCCAATCCCCACCACCATGTTTTACCGACAATCCATAGTCATCTTCGGCTTCGCGCTTCCCGCCGCGGTTTGCGCGCTGGTCGTGGGCGGCGGTTTCATGATGAAATCGAAGGCCGCCGCCTCCTTTCAGGAGAAGCAGGAACTGTTCAAGACCTCCGAAGCGAACCGCCTGGGATCGCAAGGAATCGAAAAGGACATCAGCAAGAAGCGCCAGCACGTCGAACGGTGGACCGCGCAGTTGCAGCGGGAAACGGCGAACTCGATCACCTCTTACCTGAAGGAGATCGCCGACCGGCTGCCGTCCAAGGAATTCCAGCAGACCGCGGTGGAATATCCCGCGGGAGAGGGAACGCTGGGCACGGCGACGGCGCAAAAGTCCTCGCAAGTGAGGCTGGCCTTCCGCGGCACCTACCGCTCGATGCAGAAGGCCTTCCTGGAGCTTGAGACGCTGATGCCGCAACTGCAGTTGCAAGAGCTCAAGATCGATCCGAGCGCCTCGTCCGCATCGACGATGAACTTCTCGGTAACCTACACCTCCTGGGAAAAATGAAGACGTTGGCGATGTTCAAATCCCTGGTGGCCGCATCGGTGTCCCTGGCCGCGATGCCTGAAGCCTTTTCGCAATCCGCGGAAGGATTCGACACGAGCGGACTGATGCCCGCCGCCCCGGCACCGGCGACCGCGGCGGATAAGAAGCCCGAGCCGACCGCGGCCGATGCCGCGGTGCTGAATCTGCCTTCGCGCTATGCCGGCGCGGGGTCGGATCTTGCCGCCTACATCAGCACCTACTCGGGGAAATTCTCGATCAAGCGCCGCCAAACCGATCCAAAAGTTGCGCATATCAACGCGCATTTTGCCGG